>CALXSH010000001.1 GCA_944391065.1 uncultured Kiritimatiellota bacterium
AATGCATCCCCTCATTCGGAAGGTTTAAATGCGCCTACGCGCTTAGGCCGTAGGCTCACCTCGGATGGCGAGTGACGATGCTGGCTCGGCTTGATTCCGTTTGTAGGGATAATAGTGGCATTTTGCGCTCATGAAAGTATGCCCTCTTGGGTTGCGTGGCTGCTCCTAATCTCTTGGGTAGGGGGGATAATATGGGTGATTCTCCTTTTTGTTTATACGCTCCAGCGAAGCGAGCCCAAGACAAATCGCTATGGTCCTGTGCCGAATATGGATGCGTGAGACACCCGCAGCTTTCGTTCTGGGCTGTAACCCGGGAATGATACGGCTGTGCGGGGCTCCCACCACCGTCTGCCGCAGTGCATACCGCGCACGTCCTGTGCGCGGTGTGATGAGTTTCCTGCCGCCGGTGCGGCCATTGCCGGATTGCCGGTAGAGGTGCGGCGACTGATGTGATGCATTAAGATTGGTACCGTCAAGCGTGTGCTGATGCGGGCAGCCGTCCTGTGACGTGGACAGGGGCATGCCTTGGAGAGACTGTGCGGCCGGCGCCCGGGGTATGCCTCGCAGGCATGACTGGATATAGAAACAAAGTATTGGAAAATCCTGCCGAAAATATCGATAATAGGCCTGTCTTTTGAATGAACCAAGGAGGCCTGTTATGAGACGGAGAACGGTATTGCTATCGATGGCGGCATCCCTGTTGGGAGCCTGCGGTTACGGAGAAGCGCCTGCCGGAGCGGCGGGGACGCGGACGCTGATTGTTTACTATTCGTGGAGCGGCAACACGCGGGCGGCCGCGGAGCGGATCCGGGAGCTGACGGGCGGGACGGCGGAGGCAATCCGTCCGGTGAAGCCTTATCCCGAGGATTACGCCGCGTGCGTCGAGCTGGCCAAGGGGGAGTGTCGCACGGAGGCTACGCCGGCGATTGCCGCCCTGGAGGCGGATCCGGCGGATTATGACGTCATTTTCGTGGGCAGTCCGAACTGGTGGGGCACGGTCGCGCCGCCGGTGCGCACGTTTCTGAAGCAGTATGATCTGTCGGGCAAGACGGTGATCCCTTTCTTCACGCACGGCGGCGGCGGGCTTCAGCGGTGCGAGGCGACGGTACGCGGGCTTTGCCCGTCGTCGGAGCTGCGCAAAGCCGGGGCTTTCCCGGGCAGCCGCATCGGGACGTCCGGCGGGGCGATTGCCGAGTGGGTCGGTCAGGTGACCGGCGGGGCCCGATAAGCGGAGGCGCACGCATGAAACATCCGGTTCGGGCGGTTCTGACCCTTTTCTTTCTTCTGACGGCGTGGTTTACGGAGGCACAGCAACCCATGAATGCATTGAGTGCGCGGGAGCGTCACATTGTGAATATCGGCATGTACACCGCCGCCGGTGACATGCCGGCGCTGAAAGAGGCGCTGGAGGCGGGACTGGACGGCGGGCTGGCGGTCAATGAGATCAAGGAGATCCTGGTCCAGCTCTACGCTTATTGCGGCTTCCCGCGCAGTCTGAATGCGCTGGGCTGCTTCATGGAGGTGATGCAGGAGCGCGCCGCAAAGGGCATCGCCGACACGGCGGGCGCCCTGCCGGGGCCGATGCCGGAGGGGGCAAGCCTGGACTTCGGCACGGCCAATCAGACGAAGCTGTGCGGCGCGCCGGTCAGGGGGGCGCTCTTTGAGTTTGCCCCGGCGATCGACACCTTTCTGAAGGCCCATCTCTTCGGCGACATCTTTGCGCGCGACAGTCTGGACTGGAAGACGCGCGAGGTGGCGACGATTGCGGCGCTGGCGGCGATGCGGGGCACCGGGAGCCAGCTCGGCTCGCATATTGCCATCGGCCGCCGCAACGGCGTCACGGAGGAGCAGGTCCGGGAGATTCTGCAGACCGTGCGGAGCCGGACGGTCAGCGACTTCCCGCTGGGGCAGCCCAATACGGCCTATGCGGCGTATTTCACGGGGCAGTCCTACCTGGCGCCGCTGACCGGGGACGGGCGTCTGGGCGTGCCGGTGGCCAACGTGACGTTTGAGCCCGGCTGCCGCAACAATTGGCACAGTCACACCGGCGGCCAGCTGCTGGTCGCCGTCGGCGGCGTCGGCTATTATCAGGAGCGCGGCAAACCCGCCCGCCGCCTGATGCCCGGGGATGTCGTGGAGATTCCGCCGGATGCCGAGCACTGGCACGGCGCGGCGCCCGACAGCTGGTTCGCCCACCTGGCGATCGAGTGCAATCCGCAGACCAACAAAAACACCTGGCTGGAGCCGGTCTCCGACGCCGAGTACGCCGCGGCGACGACATAACGCAGGGAGGCTCTGCCGCCGGAAGGCCGGGTGCCGGGGGGGAGCGTACGGTGGTACAATGCGTGCAGACGCAGAGTTTAAAAAGGAGGCTGACTATGCAATTTGAGATGTACATTCCGACCCGCCTGCTTTTCGGATGCGGTACGCTGGGGCGCCTGCACGAGCAGCCCCTGCCGGGCCGGAAGGCCCTGATCGTCATTTCCAACGGCAAATCGACCCGCGCCAACGGTTACCTGGCGCGGACGGAGGCCGAACTGCACCGGGCAGGCGCGCAGACGGCGGTCTTTGACGGCGTGGCGCCCAATCCGACGGTGGCCAACGTCGAGGCCGGCGCGCGGGCGGCCCGGGAGAGCGGATGCGACTTTCTGGTGGCGCTCGGCGGCGGCAGCGTGATGGACTGCACGAAGGGCATCGCGGTGCGCGCCACCCATGACGGAGCACTCTGGGATTACGTGACGGTCGGCTCCGGCCTGGGCAAGCCTCTGGAGCGGGCGCCGCTGCCGATTGTGGCCGTCACCACGACGGCCGGGACGGGATCGGAGGTCGACAACGCCGGCGTCATCACCAAGGAGGATACTTTCGAGAAGGCGTTCATTGCCAATACGGCGCTCTTCCCGGCGCTGGCGATCGTCGATCCGGAGCTGATGACGACCGTGCCGCCGGCCTTTACGGCCTATCAGGGGTTTGACGCGCTCTTTCACAGCATCGAGGGCTACATTGCCAAGGGCGCCAACCCGATGAGCGACATGCACGCGCTCTGCGCGGTCGAGCATATCGCGCGTTATCTGCCGCGGGCCGTGCAGAACGGCGCCGACACGGAGGCGCGTGCGCACGTGGCCCTGGGCAACACGCTTTCGGGGTTTGTCATGGGGCTGACGCTGCTGACGAGCGAACACGCCATGGAGCACGCCATCTCGGCCTACCATCCGAGTCTGCCGCACGGGGCGGGGCTGATTATGATCAGTCTGGCCTACTACAGGTACTTTGTCGAGCGTCACGGCTGCGACGCGCGGTTTGTCCGTCTGGCCCAGGCGCTGGGCAAGGCCGACGCGGCGCGCCCGGAGGATTTCCTGACGGCGCTGGCCGATCTGCAGAAGGCCTGCGGCGTGGATGCGCTGCGGATGTCGGACTACGGCGTGAGACCGGAGGAGTGCGGCACGTTCGCCCGCAACGCCCGCGAGGTGATGGGGGTGATGTTTACCAGCGACCGTGTCGCCATGAGCGAGGCCGAGTGCGGGGCCATCTTCCGCGAATCCTACCGCTGAACCGCGGCCGGGCCCGGTCTGCGGAGAGCGGCGGCGCGAAGCCGCCGCTTTTCCGTTGACGCGGGGCGGCGCCGTACCTATCATGAAGGGAAAGAATACCGAAAAGCGGAGAGAGAGAATTCGTATGGCCGGGAAACGGATGCGGTATTGGCGGATTGCCGCGGCAGCGGCGGTGCTGCTTGGAATGGGATTGGCCTCTTCGGGGTTGGCGAGGGCGGTTGCCGTGCGGCTGCCGGGGGCGCAGCTGGGGCCGGCGCTGGCGTCGTGCAGTGCGGCCTTTGCGTGGGGAAGCGTGCTGACGGTGCTGACGGTCGCGGCGGTGACGTTCCTTTTGGGGCGGGTCTACTGTGCCTTTTTCTGCCCGCTTGGCATCCTGCAGGATATCGTCGCGGCCCTGTCGCGGCGAAAGGGGCGGCCGGTGCCGAATGCGCGGGTGCTGCGGTATCTGATTGCGGGGGTGTCGTTCGGCATGGTGGCGGCGGGCTGGGCGCTGCCGCTGCTTCTGCTGGACCCGTATTCGAATTTTGGGCGCATGGCCGGGAGTTTCACGGCCGGCGGGATGCTTGCGCTGGCGGCTGTGGCCGCGCTGGCAGTCTGGCGGAAGCGGATTTTCTGCACGTCGGTCTGTCCGGTGGGGACGGTGCTGGGGCTGCTCGCGAAGCGGGGCGTCTTCCGGCTGACCGTCGCGGAGACCTGCGTCCGCTGCAACCGGTGCGTGCAGGTCTGTCCGGCGGGCTGCATCGATACGGCGTCGGGGCGGATCGACAATGAGCGCTGCGTCCGCTGCATGAACTGCCGCGCGGTCTGCGGCGTCGGGGCAATCCGGTTCGGCCGGCCGGAGCGGCGCCCGGTGCGCGCCGCCGGGGGGCGGCGGTCCTTTCTGACGGGCGCGGCGGCCCTGGCCGCCGGGGCCGCGGCCGGCGTGGCGCTGGCGAAGGCCGGTCTGGGCAGGGTGGCGGAGTGCGCGCGCCGGCTGCGGGTCCTGCCGCCGGGGGCCGGAGATCCGGAGCGCTTCGCGGCGGCCTGCACGGGCTGTCAGCTCTGTACGGCAAACTGTCCGGCGGGAATCATTGTGCCGGCGCCGGGGGGCGTCGGGCCGGTCTCGGTGGATCTGAGCCGCGGGGTGTGCCGGTATGGGTGCCACCGCTGCTCTTCGGTGTGCCCGACGGGGGCGCTGCGCCCGCTGACCCTGGAGGCGAAGCGGCGGACGAAGATCGCGGAGGCGAAGCTCAATCCGCGGGTCTGCATCGTCTTTCAGGAGGGCGAGCCGTGCGGCAAATGTGCCGCGGCCTGTCCGACGGGCGCCATTACGCTGCGCAAGAGCAGCGGCGCGCCGAAATTAAACGCGGCGCTCTGCATCGGCTGCGGGGCCTGTCAGCGGGTCTGCCCGGCGTCGCCCGAGAAGGCGATGACGGTGCACCCCATCGAACGTCAGGTGACGCTGGAGAGTCAAAATGGATGATTTCAGGGATATCGGGTTCGCGAAGCTCGACATGAACCGCACGGACCGCACCGGACAGAGTGAGACGGTCTTCGGCCCCGGTAAGACGCCGGAACAGCTCGCGGCCATTCTGGAGACCTTCCGCAGGGCCGGAACGCGCGTCCTGGCCACGAAGTGCTCGCCCGAACAGGCGGCCGAGGTGGCGGCGCGGGGCATTCCGGCTACCTATGACCCCGTCTCGCGGCTGACGCGGGCCGACTGGGGCGAGAAGCCCATCCTGAAAGGGACGATTGCCGTCTGCACCGGCGGCACGGCCGATATCCCCGTGGCCGAGGAGGCGGCGGGAACGGCGGAATTCTTCGGGGCGGCCGTCGAGCGTCACTATGACGTCGGTGTGGCGGGACTGCATCGGCTGCTCTCCAAGGTCGAGAGCCTCCGCAGGGCCGATGCCGTCATCGCGGTGGCCGGCATGGAGGGGGCGCTCGGGAGCGTCATTGCGGGTCTCGTGAAGGCCCCCGTCGTTGCCGTGCCGACCTCCGTCGGTTACGGGGCCAGCCTGGCCGGGTTGGCGCCGCTGCTGGCGATGCTCAATTCCTGCGCGGAGGGGCTTTCGGTGGTCAATATCGACAACGGGTTCGGCGCGGCCGTCTCGGCGTGCCGGATGCTCAGAATTGCGGAAAGGCGACAGGCATGAAACCGATTCTTTATCTGGAGGGGGCTTCCGGCATCTCCGGCGACATGACCGTGGCGGCGCTGCTGGATCTCGGGGCCAGCCGCGAAGCGCTTGAGCGCGCGCTGCGGAGTCTGTCGGTGGAGGGGCTGAGCTGGAAGATCTCGCGCAAGCGCTCCTATGGTCTGGCCGGATGCGACTTTGAGGTCACCGACACGGGGGCGCACGGCCACGGGCATGAGCATGGGCACGGCCATGGCCCCCATGCGCACACACACCGTCACCTGGCGGACATTGAGGCGCTGATTGACCGGGGCGAGATGACGGAGGGAGCCCGTGCCCTGGCCAAGACGATTTTCCGGATTGTGGCGGAGGCGGAGGCGAAGGCGCACGGCTGCCCTGCCGGGGAGGTGCATTTCCATGAGGTCGGGGCGGTCGATTCGATCGCGGACATCGTCGGCGCGGCCGTTCTGGCCGACGATCTGGATCTCGGCGGATGCGCGGTGACGGGGCTCAGCGAGGGTTCCGGCACGGTGCTGTGCCAGCACGGCGAGCTCCCGGTGCCCGTGCCGGCGGTGCTGAATATCGCCCAGGCCTACGGCATCCCGCTGCGCATCACGGATGTGCGCGGGGAGCGGGTGACGCCGACGGGCATTGCGGTTGCCGCGGCGCTGCGGACGGCCTCGGCGCTGCCGGAGGCTTTTACGGTGCGAAGGGTCGGCATCGGTCTGGGCAAGCGGGACTTCGGGGGGCCGAATATCCTGCGGGCGATGCTGCTGGAAGCGGCGGCCGATCCGGAGCGGATTTATGTGCTTGAGGCCAACATTGACGATGCGACGGGCGAGATGATGGGCTTCGCCATGGAGCAGCTGCTGGCCGGCGGGGCGCGGGACGTCCATTTCGTGCCGTGCTACATGAAGAAGAACCGTCCGGGCCAGCTCCTGCGGGTCGTCACGGACGGGGCGCATCTGGCGGCGATGGAGGAGACGATTTTCCGCACGACCACGACCATCGGGCTGCGGAAGCTCCCGGTCGAACGCACCTGCATGGCACGCGAGATGCGGGAGGTGCGTCTGCCGGTCGGCACGGTGCGGGTGAAGCGGTGCGCGTTCGGTTCGCTGGTGCGGTATTATCCGGAGTATGAAAGCGTGCGGCGGGCAGCCGATGCGGCGGGCGTGGATTTCCGCACCGTCTACGAGGCGGCCCGCCGGGAAGCGGAAAGGGGCTGAGGGGATGTCACCGGCGGAGTCACGGCTGCGGGAGGTGCTTGCGGGGATTGTCCCGGGGGGCATCGCGCTGGCGTATTCCGGCGGCGTGGACAGCTCGGTCCTGCTGGCGGCGCTGGCACGGCTTCGGGCGGAGTGCCCGTTTCCGCTGGCGGCGGTCATGGCGGAGTCGGTCTTTCAGCCGCCGGAGGAGATCCGCGCGGCCCGGGAGCGGGCGGCACGGCTGGGCGTCGGGCTGCATACGGTGCGGCATGATCCGCTGTCCGATCCGGCGCTGCGGCAGAATCCGCCCGACCGGTGTTACCGCTGCAAGCGGCGGATCTTCGCGGAAATCCGCGCGTGGGCCGGGGCCAACGGATTGGCGGCCGTCGCCGACGGGACGAATGCCGACGACGTCCGGAGCACCCGGCCGGGGCTGCGGGCGCTGCGGGAGCTGGCGGTGCGCTCGCCGCTGGCCGAGGCCGGTCTGACGAAGGCGGCGGTGCGGGAGCTGGCGGCGGAGCTGATTCCGGAGGCCGCCGCCCAGCCGGCGTCGCCCTGCCTGGCGACGCGCTTTGAATACGGCGCGGCGCTTTCGGCGGAACGCCTGAGGCTGGTGGCCGAGGGCGAGCGGATCATCCGGGAGAGACTGCCGGAGGCGGCCGACGTGCGGCTGCGGGTACACGGCGGGACGGGACGGATCGAGGTCACGCCGGGGCTGATTCCGGCCGTTGCGGCGGGAGGCCGCATGCTGGCGGCCAGGCTGAAGGAGCTGGGATTTAAGCGGATTGTACTGGATCTGGACGGTTTCGGATCGGGAAGCATGGAGAGAACGGAGGACGGACATGGACAGACGTGAATTTCTGAAGAGCTCCTTGGCGCTGGCGGCGCTGTCGCCTTTGGCCGGGGCATTGGGGCGGGCCGCCGACGCGGCCGAACCGCCGCGCGCGAAGGTCTGGTTTACCCCGGAGCTGACGCCGGAGGCGGTACTGCGGATGTACCGCGCGCTGGGGACGGAGCTGCCCGGCAAAGTGGCCGTCAAGGTGCACTCCGGCGAAAAGGGTAATCAGAATTATCTGCGCCCGGCCTTCCTCAGGCCGACGGTCGAGGCGGTCCGCGGGACGGTCGTGGAGTGCAATACGGCCTATGAGGGCGCCCGCAATTCGACGGCGGAGCACCGGAAGCTCCTGGCCGAGCACGGGTGGTCGGAACTCTTTGACGTCGATCTGATGGATGCCGAGGGGCCCGATCTGGAGCTGCCGGTCCGGGACGGGAAGATTCTGAAGCGGAACCTCGTGGGGAAGCATCTGGCCGATTACGGGTCGATGCTGGTGCTGTCGCATTTCAAGGGGCACCCGATGGCCGGTTACGGCGGCGCGCTGAAGCAGCTTTCCATCGGCTGCGCGTCGTCCCGGGGCAAAGCGCTGATCCATTCGGCGGGCGTTACGGACGACCAGACGGCGTGCTGGAATCACATTGCCCCGCAGGAGGCTTTCGGCGACGCGATGGCCGAGGCGGCCGGCACGGTCACGGAGCTTTTCCGTGGGCGGATGGCCTTCGTGAACATGATGTGCAATCTCTCGGTGGACTGCGACTGCTGCGCCGTGGCCGAGGACCCGTGCATGAAGGACATCGGGATTCTCGCCTCAACCGATCCGGTGGCCCTCGACCGGGCCTGTCTGGATCTCATCCTGCGGTCGGAGGACCCGGGCCGGGAACATTTCGTCGAACGGGTGAACTCCCGCCTGGGCACCCGTGTCATCGACACCGCCGCCGCGCGCGGAATCGGGTCAAAACAGTATGAGCTTATCCGGGGCTGACTCGGTATCTCTCACGATACAAGGAAGGAGCACAGCATGAAACGACGCGAATTCATCAAGACCTCCCTGACGGCCGCCGCCCTCGCCGTGCCTGTCGCGCAGCTTGCCGCCAAGGAGGGCCCCGACGGGGACAAATCCTCCGAAGGCACCGGGCCGCAGATCGCCCGTCGCCGGTACAGGGATACCGCCATGACCGTTCCTCTGCTGGGATACGGGATGATGCGCATGCCGCGTCTCTCGCCGGAGCGGCCGGATATCGACTACGCCACGGCGGAACGCCAGATCGCCCGGGCCATGGAGGTCGGGCTCAATTACTTCGACACCGCCTATTTTTATCACGGCGGCCTCAGCGAAAAGGCGGTCGGCGACCTGCTGAGCAAGTATCCCCGCGACCGCTATTATCTCGCCGACAAGATGCCGGTGCGCATTCTGAAGCGCGAGGTGGATCTTGAGCGCATCTTCGAAGAACAGCTCGGGCGTACCAAGGCCGGCTACTTCGATTTTTATCTGCTCCATGCGCTCAACCGGGATCTCTGGGAGAAGGCCAAGAAGCTGAAGGTCTATGAGTTTCTGAAGCAGAAGCAGGCCGAGGGCAAAATCCGGCTGCTGGGCTTCTCCTTCCATGACGAGCCGGAGGTGCTGAAGGAGATCGCCGAGGCCCACCCGTGGGATTTTGCGCAGATCCAGCTGAATTACCTGGACTGGACGCTGTACCGTTCCCGCGAACAGTATGAGATCCTGACGGCGCTCGGAATCCCGGTCGTCGTGATGGAGCCGCTCCGCGGCGGGACGCTGGCGACGCTGAATCCCGATGCGGCGGCGGTCTTCAGGGAAGCCGCGCCCGAGGCCAGCGTGGCTTCCTGGGCTTTCCGCTACGCCGCGACCCTGCCGAACGTGCTCTGCATTCTCTCGGGCATGACGCTGACCGAGCATCTGGAGGACAACATCAGGACCTTTACCGATCTCAAACCGCTCAGCGAGGCCGAGCTGAAGACGGTGGTGGCGGCCCTGAATGTTTACCGGAAGGTCGTCACGGTGCCCTGCACCGACTGCCGCTATTGCCTGCCCTGTCCGGCGGGCGTGAATATCCCGCGCATTTTCGGTCTGTACAATCAGGCCAAAGCCATCGGCAGCCGTGCCGGGTTCCGCTTGGTCTACGACCGCCTGCCCGAAGAGGAGCGGATCGCATCCTGCGTCGACTGCGGCGCCTGCGAAAAGAAGTGTCCGCAGAAGATCCGCATCCCGACGGAGCTGCGCAAGATTGACGCGGAGATGAATGCGCCGCAGCCGGCCACGGCGTCTTTCTGGACGCCCAACGACGAGCGGTTCGTCTGAGGGGGCGGAGCGGCCATGACCCGACGGGAATTTCTGACGGGCGCGCAGGCCGGCAGGCATCCTGCCGCCGGGCCGCAGGTCTCGCGCAGGCCCTACCGCGGCAGCGGGATGACGCTGCCGCTGCTGGGCTTTGGCCTCATGCGCCTGCCGCAGCGTGACGGGAAGATCGACCTGCCCGTCGCCGAGGCGATGGTCGCCAAGGCCATGGAGGCCGGATGCAATTACTTTGACACCGCCTACATGTATCATGACGGCGACAGCGAACGCTTCGTCGGGCGGGTGCTGGCAGACTATCCGCGCGGCAGCTACTGCCTTGTCGACAAGATGCCGGTCGTCATGATGAAGGAGGCGGCCGACAACGCCCGCATCTTCGGGGAGCAGCTCGCACGCACGCGGGCCGGCTACTTCGACTTTTACTTCCTTCACTGGATGAATGCGGCGCATTGGGCGAAGGCGCGTGCCCTCGGGACCTTGGACTTCCTGAAGCGGATGAAGGCCGAAGGCAAAATCCGTCGGCTCGGCTTCTCCTTCCATGGCGAACCGGAGACGCTCCGGGAGATTGCGGAGGCGTATCCGTGGGATCTCGTGCAGATCCAGCTGAACTATCTGGATTGGGATCTGTGCCGCTCCGGCGAACAGTACGAAGTGCTGACCCGGCTCGGCATCCCCGTCAGCGTGATGGAGCCGCTGAAAGGCGGCACACTGGTCTCGCTGACGCCGGAGGCCCGGGCGGTCTTTGAGCGTGCCGACCCGAAGGCCGGCATGGCCTCCTGGGGGCTGCGCTACGTCGCGAGTCTGCCGAACGTCCGGGTCGTGCTCTCTGGAATGTCCTCCCCTGAGCAGCTGGAGGAAAATCTCAGGACCTTCATGCCCTTCCGCCCGCTGAACGACGCGGAGCGTCTGACGGTCGCCGGGGCGCTGGAGGCCTACCGAAGTGCCGCCGCCGTGCCCTGCAGCGCCTGCCGGTACTGTTCGCCCTGTCCGTCGGGCGTGGACATCCCGCGCAATCTGGCCCTGCACAATCAGATTCGCCGGGGCACCTCGGTCTTTCACGCAAAGCTGGTCTACGACGCGATGCCGGAGCGGCAGCGCGCCTCGGCCTGCGTCGGCTGCGGCGCGTGCCGGGCAAAGTGCCCGCAGCAGATCGACATTCCCGCCCGCATGGCTGAGATCGCCCGGGAATTTGCCTGATTCCCTGTCCCGGCCGGGAACCGAGCCGGGGCGATTTTTGCTATACTTCCGCAGTTTTTTGCATACAAGGAAGCCGGTTATGGAAGAAAAGTATCCTTTTCACGCGATTGAGCCGAAGTGGCAGAAGTACTGGGATGACACAGGCACCTTCCGCTGCGATACGCGTGACGATTCAAAGCCCAAGTTTTACTGCCTGACGATGTTCCCTTACCCCAGCGGCCACATGCACGTCGGCCACGGGCGCAACTACATCATGGGCGACGTCATCACGCGCTACAAGATGATGACCGGCTACAACGTCCTCTCGCCCATGGGCTGGGACAGCTTCGGCCTGCCTGCCGAAAACGCCGCCAAGAAGTTTCACGTCCATCCCCACAAGTGGACAATCGAAAACATTGCCGAGATGAAGCGCCAGGTGCGCAGCTGGGGCGTCGGCTACGACTGGGACCGCGAAATCGCCACCTGTCATCCCGATTACTACAAGTGGACCCAGTGGGTCTTCCTCCAGGCCTACAAACTGGGCGTCGCCTACCAGAAGGAGGCCCCCGTCAACTGGTGCCCGCTGTGCACCAATCTGGCCAACGAAGAGGTTACCGCCGACGGACACTGCGTGCGCTGCGGCCGCCCGGTCGAAAAAAAGAACCTGAAGCAGTGGTTCTTCCGGATCACGCAGTACGCCGACCGCCTTCTCAAGGATCTCGACCTCCTCGAGGGCTGGCCGGAAAAGGTCCGCCAGATGCAGGCCAACTGGATCGGGAAATCCAAGGGCGCGCAGGTGACCTTCCGCGTGACCGAGACCGGCGACGAATGCCCCGTCTACACCACCCGCCCCGACACCATCTTCGGCGTGACCTTCATGGCCATCGCCCCCGACCATCCCCTTCTGAAGAAGCTCCTGCCCGGTACCCCGCAGGAGGCTGCCGTGAAGGAATTCACCGAACGTCTGGCCAATATTCCCGCCGCCGAGCGTCTCTCCGACGCGCTGGCCAAGGAAGGCGTTTTCACCGGCTTCCACGTGACCAATCCCTACAACGGCGACAGCGACATTCAGCTCTGGGTCACCAACTACGTCGTCTCCGACTCCGGCACCGGCATCGTTATGGCCGTGCCGACCCATGACCAGCGCGACTGGGATTTTGCCGCCAAGTACGGCATCCCGAAGAAGCTCGTCATCCAAAATCCCGAAGGCACCCTCAGCCCCGAGACCATGACCGCGGCCTACGTCGAGGACGGCGTCCTGGTCAATTCCGGCAAATTCGACGGCATGAAGAACCGCGACGCCATCCAGGCCATTACCCAGGCCGGCGTCGATGCGGGCTTTGCCGAATTCACCACCAACTTCCGCATCCGCGACTGGAACGTCGCCCGCCAGCGCTACTGGGGCGCCCCGATCCCGATCGTCCACTGCCCGCACTGCGGCGCCGTGCCCGTCCCCGAAGATCAGCTCCCGGTCCGCCTTCCCGACGACGTCGACTTCGCCGCCGACCAGGGCAACCCGCTCGCCCGTCACGAGGGCTTTATCAATACGGTCTGCCCGAAGTGCGGCGCTCCCGCCAAGCGCGAGACCGATACGCTTGCCCAGTGGCTCTGCTCCTGCTGGTACTTCCTGCGCTACATCGACGCCCGTAACGACAAGGCCCCCTTTGACAAGGCCCTCGTCGACAAATGGATGCCCGTCGACCAGTACATCGGCGGCGTCGAGCACGCCGTCCTCCACCTCCTTTACTCCCGCTTCGTCGTCAAAATCCTCAACGACGCCGGCGCGCTGGACTGCGTGGAACCCTTCCGCGCCCTTTTCACCCAAGGCATGATCTGCAAGCGCAGCGAGAAGGACGGCAAACTCTACAAGATGTCCAAGTCCGTCGGCAACGTCGTCTCCCCCGACGAACTCATTGAGAACTACGGTGCCGACACCGTCCGCCTCTACACCCTCTTCATCGGGCCGCCCGAGCTCGACGCCGAGTGGCAGGATACGGCCATTCAGGGGCCTTACCGCTTCCTCTGCCGTCTCTGGAAGAAAGCTTACGAGGCCAAGGCTGTCGTTCCGGCCGCCGACACCCCCGTCGACATCGCGGCCCTCAATCCCGCCGAGCGCGACCTCTTCCGCAAACTTCACCAGACCCTGAAGGGCGTCACCGACTCCATCGAGCGCGGCTTCCGTTTCAATACGGCCATCGCCCAGCTCATGGAGCTCATGAACGTCCTCGACAAGGCCAAAATCGGCCCGGATTCCTCCGACGCCGCCAAGGCCCTTCTCCGCGAGACAATCGTCACCGTGGCCCGCATGATGGCCCCCATCACCCCGCACATTGCCGAGGAACTCTGGGCTGAATTCGGCTGCACGCCCGCAGGCATCATGAATGCCGGCTGGCCGAAGGTCAACGAGGAGGCCCTCCGCGAGGACACGCTTCAGATCGTCCTTCAGGTCAACGGCAAGATGCGCGGCAAGATCGCTCTTCCCGCCGGGCTCTCCCGCGAGGAAACGGAGGCCGCCGCCCGTGCCTCCGAAGAGGTGAAGCGCTTCACCGAGGGGCTGACGGTTGCCAAAGTCATCGTCGTCCCCGGAAAGCTCGTCAACGTCGTCGCCAAATAATCCGGCCCCGACGCCATCCCGACTCCCGCGGCGCACGGAATCCGTGCGCCGCGGCCGTTTTTCGGGGCTTCGGGCGGATTTGCTATACTGCGGCGGTTTTCAGGCAAGGAGCGTTATGGTCAGAGGTATTTCGCTTTTTTCGGGCGGTCTCGATTCGATGTTGGCCGTGTGCATGCTGCGCGAGCAGGGCATCGCGATGGAAGCCGTTGTCTTCCGCAGTCCCTTCTTCGACATCCGTCAGGCCCGCAAATCCGCAGCCCACATTGACGTGAAGCTCCATGTTCTCGACTTCACCCAGGATATCCTCGGCCTCGTCCGCTGCCCGCCCCATGGCTTCGGCGGCGCCATGAATCCCTGTATCGACTGCCACGCCGCCATGATCAGACGCGCCGGCGAATTCATGCGCGCGCACGGCTACGATTTCGTCTCCACGGGCGAGGTCCTCAATCAGCGCCCGATGTCGCAGAATCGCAAATCCCTCGACGTCGTCGCCGAAAGTTCCGGGCTGACCGGCTATCTCCTGCGCCCCCTCTCCGCCCAGCTCCTTGACCCCACCGTCCCCGAAACCGACGGGCGCGTCGACCGCAGCCGCCTGGGCTCCGTCAGCGGGCGTAACCGCCAGGCCCAGCTCGAACTCGTCCGCCGCTACGGCATTACCGAATTTCCCTCGCCGGCCGGCGGATGCCTCCTCACCGAAAAAGGCTACTGCCGCAAACTCCGCGACCTCTTTGACCATACCGACGGCCTTCCCGACGTAGCCGACGTCGAGCTCATGAAATTCTCCCGGCAGTTCCGCCTGCCCGAAGGCGGCCGCATCATCGTCGGCCGCAACCGCACCGACAACCAGGCCCTCAAAGCGCAGGCCGCCCGCGGCCGCATGATTCTCCATACCGTCAACGTCCCCGGGCCCACCGCCGCCGTCGTCGGTTCCGCCGGCCTCACCGAGGGCGATATCCGCCTCACAGCCGGCATTCTGGCCTCCTACGGTGACCGCGGCACCCTGACAGAGGTCACCGTCCGCGTCCATCCCGCCTCTGATGCCCCCTACGAAATCACCGTCGCCCCGCTTGAACGCAACACGTATACGCAGTGGATGCTCTGACGGACACCCGTAATACCTTGCGCTGCGGCCGCTCCGGACTCCGGCTGCCCCGCCTCACGCTCGGCCTTAGGCAGGGCTTCGGCGCTGACGATACCGAGGAAAATCTCGCCGAACGCATCCGTACCGCCTTTGACCTCGGCATCTGCTCCTTCGATCCCGCCGATAACTACGGTCCTCCTCCCGGCTCCGCCGAGGCCCTCTTCCCTGCGTTCTGATACTCAGAGTCGGACCTGCTGCAACCCGCGGTCAAAGCTGTTGGCCCGGGGACGAATTCTAGGCTAAATGCGGTGAGTCCTGCTTGTGAGAGATTCCGTTGACAGGGTGGGGCTGTTCGGGTAGACTGATGGACAGTTAGATAACATCCCGTCAAATGAATAAACCAAACGTGCAGACGATAGCCGTCAAGTCGGTTGCGGCCGGTGTTGCTCCCGGAGTCGGGGTTATGCTGGGGCAGTATCGCATTCTCCGCAAAATTGGGCAGGGCGGCATGGGTGCCGTTTACGAGGCCGAGCATGTCATGTTGCATCGGCATTTTGCCGTCAAGACCCTCTCGATGGGCGCGGCGACGGAAGCGGAGCGGGAGGATGAGGTTAAGCGTTTTCTGCAAGAGGCCCGTTTGGTGGCCCAGTTGCGCCATCCCTCCATTGTCGGCGTACAGACGCTCGAGCAGGATGCCGAGACAGGAATTCTCTATTTTGCCATGGATTACGTGGCGATGTCTGAGGCGAGGCGCAGTGCACTGTTGCTTTCAGCCGTCAGTGACGCCGCAGTGTGGTCAGGCGGATACACCGAGACGGATGAGCAAAATCTGAGACCGCTGTCGTTGGAGGATCTTGCCCGCTATGCCCGCAAGGTCGGGCACCCTATCAATACACGATTGCTTCGGCGCATTCTGCTCGATATATGCGGCGCACTGAGCTATGCCCATGGTTTCGGCAGCGGCATTATCCATCGTGACATCAAGCCGGCCAATATCCTGATCCGCCCTGACGGACGGGCGGTGTTAGCCGAT
Organism: uncultured Kiritimatiellota bacterium; assembly: GCA_944391065.1. GTDB lineage: Bacteria > Verrucomicrobiota > Kiritimatiellia > RFP12 > DVOR01 > Spyradenecus. Next base: position 15,918 of record CALXSH010000001.1, read on the forward strand.
TTTGGTGTGGCCAAGGTCGCTGACAGCCGGTTGCGCCGGAAGGTGTTGCGCCATCAGGAGCGAAGTCTTTCGCTGCGGGTAGAGGCAGACGGGTCGTCTTATCACCTGATTCTGGGGACCATGGAGTATATGGCGCCGGAACTGCGCGCCGGTGCGCCGCCTTCGCCCCGAACCGATCTCTATGCCCTTGGTATGACGGCGTATCAGTTGCTGACAGGAGAGCTTCCGTCGGCGGTGCAGACAGCGCCCTCGTCCTTTGGGTGTCCGAAGGTCTGGGATCGGCCGATTATGAGGTGCCTGGCTTCCGATCCCCGGCACCGGTGGCCTGATGTGGCTTCTTTCCGGCGGGCATTGGCAGGGATGGGGCGGCGGCAACTGGTGCGAAGAGTGGCCGTAGCCGGGGTCTGGTTGTTGGCTGCGGTCGCGGCTGTCGGCTTTCTTTGTCTGGTGTGGTCGGCGCTGACGGGGGGCGGTGTGCGGAGGGGGTTGTGGGTGCCGCAGGTCCCTGAGGCGTGGTATCTGACGTTTCAGCAGACCGGCGGCGGTGTGGTGCTGAGTCGGGTCCATCCTGATTTCTGCGGCCGGTTGGAGCTTCGCTCAGCCTACGGTTTGCAACGGCTGGTCACCATTGCTCCCGGTGCGTTTTCGGACTGCACCCATCTGACGGCAGTGACGGCACCAAAAGGGATTCGCGTTCCGGCGTTTACTCCTGCGTCCCGGTCGGCTCGGGCCGTCGCTCCGCCGGTTCGGCCCGCAGATCCCGGCGTCATCGTGAGGCCGGGGGACAAAATCACGTCGGACGGGTTGCGCTTTGTGGGGCTTGAGGGCAATGAATGGGCACTGGCCGGTTTTGAGCCTGGGATGACCGGCGTTGTAACGGTGCCGGCCCGGGTTGGCGGGGCCCCCGTGACGGCGGTTGCCGATCACGCTTTTGACCGCTATGAAGGGCCAGTGACCGAGATCCGCCTTCCAGTGGGGATCCGCCACATCGGATTCGCGGCGTTTTGGGGAAGCAGTTTCCGCAAGATTGACCTGCCGGAAGGCCTTGAGACCATTGGGGGCGACGTTTTTATGAATTCCCGGGTGGAGTCGCTGACATTGCCGTCGACCCTGCGGGAGCTTGGGTGGCGGGCCTTTGTCGCAGCGTATCGCCTGAAAAGAATTCCGGAGCTTCCCGACGGCCTGACCCGTTTGGGGGCCAACGTGTATGACGGACTCGATTTTCGGGGCGGGGTCCTGCGTGCGCCTCCGTCGCTAAAGGTCTTGGATGGGCCGTTCGCCTGGCATGTCAACAATCTGACGGCCGTCGAGATGCCGGGCGTCCGCGAGGTGCGCAACAACGCCCTCCGGGAGATGTATACCGGGGCGTTGGGCAATAATCGTCCGATGCGTCTGATTTTCGGCGAGCGTGAGGTCACCTTCGCATCCCAATCCGTCGGTACCGTGAACAATGCCGCTCCAATCGAACTTTCTTTTCCACGTGGGGCCAAACCCGTCTTTGCCGCTGATGCGTTGGATCGGTACGCATCGGCCCGGCTTCTGATTGAGGGGGAGCCTCCGAAAGTGTGGGTCGGCCGCGGATGGCAGACAGAGATCGGCGGCGGAACGTCTGCGCGGTCGGTGACGTCTGCCGGGGAAGCGTGCCGATTTGTCCGGCAACCGGACGGTACTTTGAGTCTGCTCGGATTTCAGGGCGTCCCCTCCGGTGTAGTGACGGTGCCGGCCAAGGTCGACGGCGCCGCCGTGACCTCCGTTGCAGACCGGGCGTTTGAGAATTACAGCGGCCCGGTCACGGAACTCCGCCTGCCTGAGGGGGTGGTCAGTCTGGGCAACCGTGCGTTTTACGGGGCGTCCTTCCGCAGGATTATTCTCCCGGATACGCTCCGGACCATCGGAAGCGAGGTGTTTGCCGGCTGTGCTTTGGAGACGATGACGCTTCCGGAGGGGCTGGAAACCATTGGGACGTCGCTGTTTCACAATTGCATCAGGCTCAAAACGCCACCCAAGCTGCCCGACGGGTTGCGTTCGCTCGGGATGAAGCCCTATACCGGCTGTCGGTTTGACAATGCGACCCTGACGCTGCCGGCCGGTCTGGAGGCCATGCCGCCACTGGGGCTGGGGTGGTGGGTCACTGGCGTGAAGCAGATTGTCCTGCCCTCCGTGCGCAGAGTCTCCGCGCGGGCGTTTGCCGAAATCCCCAAGTCGGCAGACGCGAATCTCCGGGTCGTCTTTGGCCGGAAGGATGTGCGTTTTGAGGCCGGGGCCGGCGACGGACAGTTCGGACGGACCCTGTGGCTGATTTTCCCGGCAGGAGCCGAGCCGGTTTTCGAATCCGGCGCTTTTGGGCCCAATGCCAGCGTTCGGCTGCAGATCGGCGACGAGCCGGTTCGGCGCTGGGAAGACGGCGCTTGGGTTCTTGAGCGTGACGCCAAATCAGGGACTACGGCCATCGGGGCGGTGGCATGGGATTGGAAGCGTCTTGACGACGGTACGCTGCGGCTGATGAACTGCACCGGGAGTGCGGATCTGGAGCGGATTGAGGTCCCGGCGCAGATCAACGGTCGGACGGTAACGGAGCTGGAGGCCGGAGCCCTTGCCGGCCGCTTCCGCCGGGTGACCGAGCTGATTTTGCCGAAGACGTTGCGTTATGCCGGGAGTGCGACGTTCCTTGGGATGAGCTCTCTCCGCCGGGTTACGGTGCCCGTCGGGCTGACCGGTCGGAGCGGCGGCAAGTGGCTCTTTCAGTGGTGCGTGGCGCTCGAAGAGGTGATTATTGACGGGGCGCCGGAGTATCTGGCGAGCTGGATGTTCTCTCACTGCCGTTCGCTGCGACGGGTCATTGTCGACGGGGACAGGTTGCCGGTTTTCGGCGACGGTGTTTTTGAGGATACCCCGCCGGCCGGCATCGAAATAGTGCTGAGAGGTTCCGGGAAGCGTTTTCAGGTTGGGGAGAGGCTGGGGTTCCGGCTGCTGCCGGCCGGCGAGACTTTGCCCGGCATACGTTCGCCGGAGAACGGCGACGGTCTCAGCTATACGGTGCGGGATGACGGGACAGTCCGGATTGACGTCTTTCGCAGATGCGGTGAGCGTGAGCTCCGCATTCCGGACAGTCTGGACGGGTTCACCGTCACGCATGTGGCGGCGCGGGCGGCGGTCTACTCCCCCGGCATTCATTTGGTGACGGTGCCGGAAACGGTCGTAGACATCGGTTCTGAGGCGTTTGCCCGTATGCCTGATCTGCGTGAGGTCTCGCTGCCAGCCTCGCTGAGCTGGTCTGCGAGTGACCGCTTCGGCCTGTTTGCGAGCTGTGACAGGCTGGAGACGGTGCGGATGGGCTCTGTGCCTGACCGGTTCCCGAAGGATTTCTTTTCGGGGTGTACGGCGCTGCGTCGCCTTCTGCTGGGCGGAGACCGGCTTCCGGACAATCTGCCTGTCGCATTGCCCAAGACCGAGGCAGGCGTAGAAGTCATCCTTTGCGAATCGGGGGCACGCTTTCTTGTCCGAGACGGGACATTGGAGAAATTACCCCCTGTCAGCCCGCGCTCTGTCAGCGCCGGCGAAGCGGAGCGGCAGGGAGAGGCTCAGTCTCCCGTAACGGGCGACGAGGTGTCCACACCCGAGAAAGGAGCCGTCCGAATCGACAACTGTACTTACCGGTTGCTGAACGACGGGTCCTATGCGCTGACAGAGATCTCCTCCGGGGATATCGGAGGTGTTTTGGAGATCCCGGCGACGCTTTCCGACGGCCGGCCGGTCCAGAGGGTGGCCCGCGGGGCCTTTGTCACCCTGCCGGAGGGCGTCGTGGTGCGCTTTGGAGGACCTGTGATGCTAATGCCCGGCGCGTTTGACCGGATAATCCCGTTATGCATCGATTATCCCCGCGGCGCCCAGCCGTGGTTTTGCGTTGCCACATTCCCATCCGGGAAGGTGCCGGACTTTACGGCCGACGGCCGTCGTCAGACGCTGCTAAGGGAAGTCGATGGGGTAACCTATCTTCACCGGAACAACGCCTGCTGGATCTACGACGTACGTTCCGGCCCGGCGGTCATTAATGTGCCGGCGGCTATCGACCGCGTTCCGGTTGCCGGCATTCTTCCTGGGGCACTGCGTGCGGCCAAGACGCTGCGGACTCTCTGGCTGGTCCGGGTCCGTCCGACCTTCGAATGGATGAGCGGCGCCTTGGCTGGTGCCGCCGAGCTTCGTATGCTGGGACTGCCGGACGGGGCGGAGCTTACCGCGAACGAGGAGGCCCGTCTTCGGAAAGAATGCGGCAACGCGGCACTTGAAATCAGGAAACACCGATGAGCGATACCGACACCGGGCGGGAAATTCCGCCAAAAACCGTTATCGGCGACTACCGTGTCGTCACCCGGATTGCCTCCGGTGGCATGGGTGACGTCTATGAGGTCGTCAATCCGCTCATGCAGGAGTTTTACGCCATGAAGGTGCTTCGCGAGGGCGAGGATCCCGACGCGCGGCAGGAGTCCGTGCGACGGTTTTTTGACGAAGGACGTATAACCGCGCGGCTGCGTCATTCCAATATCGTGACCCTTCATACCATGGGTGTGGAGCCGTATTCCGGCCGCTTTTATTTCATCATGGATTACGTCGGCCTCTCTCCGGCGCGCTATGCCGAAGTCATGGGCAAGGGGCCCTGGTTCTCGCGTCGGTCGTCCGATTCCGGCGGCACCAAAGGGGCTGTGGGACGCAGGCCGCTGACGCTGGAAGATGTCTTCCGGGTCAAAGGGCCGCTGGACGAAGACGTTCTCCGCGTGCTGGCGGCTGATGTTGCCCGGGGGCTTTACACGGCTCACACATTCGAGAGCGGCGTTGTCCACTGCGATATCAAGCCGGCCAATATTCTGATCCGCGAGGACGGGCATGCCGTCGTCTCCGACTTTGGCGTTGCCCGGGCAAGGTCTTTTGAAAATGCCGAAGAGGGCGTTCTGTTAGGGACGCCGGATTATATGGCCCCGGAGCAGCGTGTTCCGGACGGCAGGCTGACGCCCAAAACCGACATTTATGCTTTTGGTGTCATGATCTGCCGTCTGCTGACCGGCGCTTTCCCGGTCGGAGTCTGGACGCGTCCCTCGCGTCTCGGGCTCAATCCGGCTTGGGACTGCCTGATTGAGCGTTGCGTTGCACCCTCTCCGAGGGATCGTTGGGCGTCCATGCGTGAGATACTTTTTTACCTGCATCGTCTCCCGCAGATTGCAGCCCAAATCCGACACCGCCATCGCATCCGGCGCGTCCTGGCCGCCGTCGGGGGGACGGCCGCCTTGGTTGCGGCCGTGGCCCTCGGGATCTGCGTTGTGCCGGATGGGGATGAGCTGACATGGATGCCGGCAGTCTGTGATGCGGCGGCCTTTCGCGGCAATGATACCGCCGCCGCGCAGCCGAATCCCGAATGGGCCGGTCCGCTGGTCTACGGCGCGGATGCTCCCGCCCTATTGCCGAGGCCCGAGGCGCAGATGCCTCATGTTCCGGTCATTGTGTTGCCCAAGCATGTCGAGGATTTGGCTGATGGTTTCGCCGCAGCCTTCCCGCGTCTGGCGTACGTTGTCTGCGAGGAGGGTAATCCTATCCTTTTTGCTAAGGACGGCATCCTTTACTCCCGACGGCAGCCCGGCTGTCCGCTTTTGGTGCCTCCCCGTCTTTTCGGGACCATCCGTTTACCCGGGAGCGTGTCGGAGTTTTCCCATCCTTGGCCCGATGCCGTTACCACGGCCACGACGTTGACCCGGAAAGGGCGCGGAGCCTACGGACGGGACCTGACCGTCGTGGCCGACCGTCCCGTGGTCTGGCGCTCGCCGTAAGGAGTGTCCTGGGCTATCAGCGCGTCAGGGCTTCCCGAGGCGGGAAGCCCTGAATGCTCTGAGGGTCCTGCGGGAGCTCAGAAGGAAGCGCTGAGGGTGAGTTCGAAGGTGCGGCCGTCGTTGGCGAAGGCCTGGAGGTTGCGGGCCGATTCGATGCCGCGGGTGTCGAAGATGTTGCGCACCGCGAGGCCGAGGGAGATGGTGTCGGTGATGGGGACGTCGGCCGTGAGGTCGAAGGTGAGGAGGCTTTTGACGATCTGGTCGTCGCCGGCGGGGCCGCCGCGGAAGGTCATCATCCAGGCGTCGCGCCAACGGGCGCCGAAGCCGAGCACCGCGTCGCCGAGCGCCTGGACGCGGTAGTTGGTCCAGAGGGAAATGGCATGGGGCGGGACGCGGTCGAAGCGGAGGCCGTTGGTTTTGTCGTAGTAGTCGATGTAGGCGTAGGCCAGGTAGAGGGACCAGCGGTCGGTGATGTCGCCGGAGGCGGAGAATTCGACGCCCTGCGAGTAGGTTTTGCCGTCGTCGGCGTAGTAGCCGTCGCCGGAGACGGTGTCGGTCATGGCGATGGGGGCATTGGTCTGGTCGATGCGGAAGAGGGTGGCCGCGAGCCAGAGCGAGCCGGTGGGATTGACGCGGATGCCGACCTCTTTCTGGACGGCACGCCAGGTGGTGTCGAGGTAATCGGAGGGGGCGGTGCCGGTGTTGCCGGGCCAGCGCTTGAGGTTGAAATTGGGGGTGTCGGTGAGGGAGACGTTGGCAAAGAGGATGGCCCAGCCCGCTTCCAGGATGTCGTAGGAGATGCCGGCGCGCGGGGAGAAGGTCCACTGATGGACGTGGTTGACGCTGTCGTGCCAGTCGGCGCGCAGGCCGGCGAGGAGGCTGAAGCCTTTCCATTCGGCGACGTCCTGGGCGATGAAGCCGAGCTTGGACTGGCGGGTCTTTTCGGAGGACGTGTCAGGGGTGGAGAACCATGACCAACCCTGATTCTGCTTGAGTGTGGCGTTGACGCCGAGGAGGAGGCGGTGGCTGACCGGGCCGGTGGCGAAGCGGAAAATGGCGTCCTGGCCGGCGTACCAGTTGCGCAGCAGGCGGTCGCCGGCGGCATATTCGTAGATTTTGGACGGGTCGTTGGGGTCGAACCCGATGTTGGAGTAGGGGCCCCGGTAGTCGTAGCGGTTTTCGGTCTGGAAGAAGGAGAGGCGCGTGCGCAGGGTCAGCCAGTCATTGACGTCGCCGTCGAGGCGGACGGTGCCGCCGTGGGTCATGAAGCGCATCCGGTCGCCGGGGCGCGTGTAGGTGTCGTCCCAGCCGCTGCCGTAGGGTTTGCCGTAGCGGGTGCGGATGCCCTGGTAGGCCGGCTGGTCGCTGTACTGATAGAAGAGGTCGAGGCCCAGGTTCAGGCGGTCGGCGAGGCGGACGGTCAGTGTGGGCGCGGCGGAGACGGTCTGCCCGTGACGGGCACCGGAGGGGGCCCAGCCGGGGTCGCGCCATTCGTAGGCCAACGGCACGCGGACGGCCAGTGCGTCGTCGGCATAGATGCGGTTCACGTCGGCTGCCGCCTTCAGGCGGGAACCGGAGGCGCGGGAGTAGGAGCCTTTGAAGAGCAGGTCGGTGAAGTCGCCCTCGAAGGAGGGCTGCTTGGTCTGCAGCAGAATCGTCCCGCCGGCGCCCATCAGGTCGCTCATGCTGCCCATCTGGCTGCCGTAGGCGCCGCCGACGGGGCCTTTGACGATATCGATGCGCTCGAGGAGGGTCGGGTCGAGGAAGGTCGCGATGCCTCCGACCAGCGGCACGCCGCCGAGGAGCACCTCGCTGCCGGAGTAGCCGCGGATGGAGTAGGTGCCGGCCTGGCGGGCCATGACCGTTTTGCCGCCCTGGTAGATGCCGGGCTGAAGGGCGAGGAGCTGGTCGAGGTCGGTCGCGTTGCGCTCGCGGATGAAGTCGGAGGTCAGGGTGTCGACGGTGAAGGGGGCCTTTTCCGGCGGCATGTCAACGAGGGTGGCGGCGCTGTTTTCGGCCACGCGGTATTTCGGCAGCCGCGCGGCCGTGACGAGAATGACGTCAGACTCGGCTGCGCCGGCGGACTCTTCCTGCGGCGGGGCTGGTTCCGCGGCATGGAGGATGGGGGAGAGAAATGCGGCCAGGGTCGCTGGAAGGACGCGTCGGAGCATGTGGACCTCTCGCTTACGGTTCTTTTTAGGTTGGGCTACGTCGGAATTCCGGGGACTCTACCACAGGGGCGCCGAATGTGTCAATGGCCGTCACTCGCCGTAGTCCGGCAGCGGCAGGGCGGCGCCGGGGCCGCCCCGCCCGGGGCCTTTGCCTTTGGTGCGCCCGGGACCTTTGCGGTGCTCGGCATCCGGGGCGCGGCGGGGTTCCGGGGCGGCGGGGAGGGCGGGTTGGGTGCCGACGGTGGCGCAGACGGTCTCAAAGGTGCCGCGGAATTCGCCCAGGCGGTCCCCGGCGTAATGGGAGAGCTTCTCTTCGAGGTCGGCTTTGAGGAGGCTGATGTTCTCGAAGTTGCGCCCTTTGGCGACGGCTTCGAGGCGTTCGAGGAGGATTTCGAGCAGATATTCCTGTGCCTCAGCCGGGACGTTGGGATTGTAGAAGAGGACGTCCAGGATGCCGTAGAGGCGGTCGGTGATGAGGCGGGCCTGGGGACGGTTTCCGGAGACCTGCAGCCAACGTGCGTAAGCTACCTGGAAGCGGAGCACGGCGGCGACGGCGTCCGGATCACCCGCGGCGGTGGCCAGCAGGCGGTCGGCCACGGTGCGTGCGGCGGTCAGATGCCTGGGCTTGGGGCCGAGAGCCGCGGCGGCAGCCTTGGCGCGGGCACCCGGCCGCCGCGGCACGGCACCGAGCAGATCGGTCACGCAGCCGAGGAAATTCACGGCAAAGCGTGTGTCGGCCGGATCGGCCTCAATCAGGGCTCCCAGCAGGTCTGCCGCCTCTTCGGCAGCCCTGCGGTCGTCCGTACGGAGCAACAGAAGGGCCAGACGGTAGCGGATTTCGGGGTTTTCGGGATCTTCTGCGGCCAGCTCCCGGACGATGCCCAGGGCGCGGGCGAGATTGGCCGGTTGGTTTTCGGAGAGACTGGCCAGTGCCGTGACGGCCTCCAGCCGGTCTTCGGGGGCCGGGGCATCGGCATAGCGCGCGGCGGTGGCCGCGTCGAGGGCATCGGCCTCCGCGGTCTGCCCGTTGCGGCGGAGCGCGGCGGCATACCGCGTGTCGGCTTCGGCGCCCGGTGCCAGGTTTCGGCATTCGGCAAAGGCCTTGGCTGCGGCGGCATAGTCGCCCGAACGCATCGCCGCGGTGCCGACGACGGTAAAGGCCGCGGCCAGACGTTCGCTGCCGAGCCCGCCCTGGGCGACGAGATCGGAGTAATAGGGGCGCAGCTCCGCCAGCAGGGCCGCGCTGGCCTTCGACGGCGCGCCGTCGCGGATATGGGCAAAGATGCGGTCCAGCGCCGCCTCGGCGACCGCTGCGTTGTGTTCGGCCAGGTCGCGGGCCTGCCCCGCCATGCGGTAGCCGACGCAGAGGGCCGCTACGGCCCCTGCGGCGCAGAGCAGGGCTGCCGCGGAGGCTGCTGCCGCGCCGGGCCGGCGCCGGGCCCAGAGCCACAGCCGGCGCATCCGCGAGACGCCGCGGGCCGAGACCGGCTCGTGCGCCAGATAGTGGGAGAGATCCTCGGCCGCCGCGTCCAGCGTGGGATAGCGGCGCTCCGGGTCGCGCGCCGTCATCTTGGCCAGCACCGCCGCCAGATCCGCCGGGGCCCCCGGGACCGCGGCCGGGAGGCCGCGCAGAATGGCCGCCTTCAGCCTCTCCTTCGGGATGTTGCCGAAGAGCGGCCGCCCGAGCAGCAGTTCGCGCAGCGTCACGCCGAGGGCATACTGATCCGCGCGCCCCGAAGGGGGCGCGTGCTCCAGCCGCTCCGGGGCCATATAGCGGAGCGTGCCGCCCGCCTCGCCTTCCCCGTCGCCCAGCATCCGCGCCAACCCGAAATCGCCCACGCGGACGGTTCCGTCCGGGGCCAGCAGGAGATTGGAAGGCTTGATGTCGCAGTGGAGCACCCCGCAGCTGTGCGCGTAAGCCAGGGCGCGCGCCGCCTGCAGACCGATGCGGGCGGTCTCCTCCGGCGTGCAGGTCCGGCCGTCGAGGCCGGTGCCGTCGACCAGCTCCATGGCGTAATAATAATAGCCGTTGGTCGCGCCTGCGCTGTGGATGCCGATGATATTGGGGTGATGCAGCCGCGCGATGACCCGGGCCTCCCGCGTGAACCGGTCGCGGTGGCGCCGGTCCGCCGCCAGATCCCCCGAGAGGATTTTCACCGCGCACCGCCGCCCCAGCGAGGACTGACAGGCCTCAAAAACCGTCCCCATACCCCCGCGCCCGATCAGGCGCGTCAGCTGAAACTCCGTCCCCAGCCAGGCCGGCAGCTCGAAATCTTCCGGCGGCGTCACCGCCGCCGGCTGCCCCCCGATGTCCTCCATCCCCACGACCAGCGGCAGCAGCGCCGTCAGCTCGTCGCGGCTCTCCGGGTAGGCCGCGGCAAAGCTCTCGATGTCCGAGGCCGTGCCGCTGCGGTAGGCCTCGAGATAACGTTCGACCAGGTCTTCGACGGAGGGCCCGCTCATAGGTTGAATTCCGTATAAGCCATCAGCCGTTCGCGCAGGCGCTGCAGGGCCCGGACGTAACGGATGCTTGCGTTCTTCGTCGTGATGCCCAGAATCTCGGCGCACTCCGTATTGCCGCAGCCGTCAAAATGGCGCAGCGTCAGGATGTCGCGGTCGGCGTCGGGCAACGCCGCCATCGCCCGCCGCAGCAGAGCGTTGCGGTCATCGCGCGCGACACGGGAAACCGGCGAGGTGACCGACGCGGCGAAGCGGTCCAACACGTCCGCCGGCGCCGAGAGGGAATCGTCCGCGGCGAAGGCAGCCAGATCGCGTTCGCGGTACGCGTCGCGTTTGCCGCTCTTCAGATGACGGCGCTCCGTGTCGGCCAACACCTGCAGCAGCACCGTGCGCAGCTTGAAATAGACCGGTACCTCGGGATGGCTCCCGAAGTAATCCGGCCGCTTCATCGCCGCGGCAAAGGTGTCCTGCAGAATGTCCTCCGGTGAACAGCGCCTGGTCAGCAGCGGGTTGAGCCGCTGCGTCGCTATGGCCAGCAACCGCGGACGGAGCCGCTCAAAGGCCTCCGTCCAGGCCGGCGGACGGGTCGCATCCGTATCCATCTCTCGGGTCCCCTCTGTAATTGCCGTGTCTGTCCTCCATTATAGAGCATCATGGGGGCAAGGCCATGCCCTCACAGCATGAGGAACGTTTCGCGTGTGCGGAAGTCTACACCCGGCGGGGTGAATCCGGGGCTTTTCCCCCGTGGTAAGGAAACGGCGCAGGCTCAAGGCGGCATATCCGCCGTAGCGCAAAGGGCGCGCAATGTGTCAAATGAAAAGTGCCCCGAACGCGTTATTTTTCATTTGCCGGACACCGGACGGGTACAGGCACAAACACGCCGAACGGATGCCGCTACTGTCGCGCGGAGCCGATGATGGCGCAGGCTGATTCAAAAGTGGGCGTAAACCGATTCAAAAGTGGGCGACAATTGAGGCAAACGTGGGCGACAATTGAGGCAAACGTGGGCGTAGTTTTCCGGCCATGCCGTTACAGGCACTTATTTGAAGGTAGCGGAGAGGGGAGGGTGCGCCGCGATGCGCAATGTTCCCGGGGCCGCGCGCCATTCGCCAAGTAGAGCGTGCACCGAAGGCTTGCAGCGCGCACGCGTCAATTGCGTTTGACGTGCCGCGACCCTTTTGTTATGTTTGCCCGCATGAACAACGTCACTGGACAGGCACTCTTCCGACTTACTGCCCTTCTGCTTCTTCGCAGCGGTGCGGACGCGGATTGCTTTGCCTGACAGAGACGGTAATCTAACAGGAAAGGGCCTCCGCGTGACAGCACGGGGGCCTTTTCGGTAAAAAGCACCCGGCTTCGGAAAACGGAACCTTTCGTAACAACAGAAACGGATACGGTTATGGATACACGCAAAATCAGGATCTTCGACACGACACTCCGCGACGGCGAGCAGAGCCCCGGCTGCAGCATGAAACTCCATGACAAGCTCTTGGTGGCCGCCAACCTCGAGCAGCTGAAGGTCGACGTCATCGAAGCCGGTTTCGCGATTGCCTCGCCGGGTGACTTCGAGTCGGTGAAGGAAATCGCCAATCACGTCAAGGGCTGCACGGTAGCCTCCTTGGCGCGCGCCCTCAAGGGCGACATCGATCAGGCTTGGGCGGCGGTGAGCGGCGCTGCGCGCCCGCGCATCCACACCTTCCTCGCCACCAGTCCGGTGCACATGCAGTACAAGCTGCGCATGACCCCCGAGCAGGTCTACGACCAAGCGGTGAACATGGTCCGCTATGCCCGCAATCTCTGCCCCGACGTGCAGTTCTCCCTCGAGGATTACACCCGCACGGAAGAGGAGTTCTCCTGGAAGGTCATCGAAGCGGTCATTGCCGCCGGCGCGACGACGGTCAACCTGCCCGACACCGTCGGTTACGCTATCCCCGAGGAGTTCGGCGCGCGCATCAAGCGCGTGATGGAGCACGTCCCCAACGTGGATAAGGCCGTCATCGCCGTCCACTGCCACAATGACTTGGGTCTCGCGGTGGCCAACACGCTGGCCGCCCTGCGCGCCGGCGCCGGTCAGGCGGAGTGCACGATCAACGGCATCGGCGAGCGCGCCGGCAACGCTGCCCTGGAAGAGATCGTCATGGCGCTGCGCACGCGTCACGACTTCTTCGAGGGTATCTCCTGCGACATCGACACGACCCGCATCATGAGCACAAGCCGCTGCGTCTGCTCCGTGACGGGCAGCCGCGTCCAGGCCAACAAGGCCATCGTCGGCCAGAACGCCTTCGCCCACGAGTCGGGCATTCACCAGCACGGCATGCTGGCCAATAAGCAGACTTACGAAATCATGACGCCCGAGTCCATCGGCCTCTCCCAGAGCCAGATGGTCCTCGGCAAGCACTCCGGCAAACACGCCCTCAAGGATCGTCTGGAGCAGCTCGGCATCACCCTCTCCGAGGATGCCCTGCAGGAGCTCTTCGGCCGCTTCAAGGAGCTGGCCGACGCCAAGAAGGTCGTCACCGACGCCGATATCGAGGCCTTGGCGCGCGGCTTGGAGCAGCGCAGCTCGGGCCGTCAGAAGCTGGTCTTCGACCGTTTCCTGGCCACCACCGGCAATACCAATGCCAACGTTTCCACCGTCCGTCTCGTTGTCGACGGCCAGAGCGTGGAGGAGGTCGCCATGGGCAGCGGTCCGATCGAAGCCTCCTTCAATGCCATCAACAAAATGCTCAATCTCCACGTCTCGGTCGAAAACTTCTCGGTTTCCGCCGTCACGGAGAACGTCGACGCGCAGGGCGAGTGCGAACTCCGCGTCCGCCACAACCAGAAGGTTTACCTCGGCCGCGGCGTCGCGCAGGACATCATCGAAGCCTCGGTGCGTGCCTACGTCCACGCGCTCAACGGTCTGCTTGAGGACGAGCAGCGCATGACGGCCAATGCCGTGACCATGGCCGCAGCCGCCGGCGGCGGGTTGGTCTGAGTCTGACGGAGATAGCTCCGATGGACATCGCCACGCTGGACGTCCGTTCGCTGAAGCTTGGCCAGTCCGTCCTTCTGGACGGGCTGGTTCACACCGGACGCGACCGCTTTCATAAGCATCTGCACGACGGCGGTTTCCTGCCTGCGGGCGTCGACCTCCCGACGTCGGCCCTCTACCACTGCGGGCCGGTGATGGTGCGTGACGGCGGGGGCTGGCGCATGGTGGCCGGCGGCCCCACGACTTCCTCGCGCGAAGAACCCTACGAGGCCGACGTCATCGCGCGTTTTGGTCTTCGGATCATCATCGGCAAAGGCGGCATGGGCCAGAAGACCCTGGCGGCCTGCCGCGAACACGGTTGCGTCTACCTTCAGGCCGTCGGCGGCGCCGCGGCCCTCATCGCGGCCGCCGTGGAACGCGTCGAAGGCGTGGACTTCTTGGAGGACTTCGGCGCCGCCGAGGCCATGTGGCATCTGCGCGTGCGCGGCTTCCCCGCCGTCGTCGCCATGGACGCCCATGGAAACAGCCTCTACGAGGCCGTTTCCTCCGCCAGCACGGCCCGCCTGAAAGCCCTCATCGGCTGAGTGTCCCGTGGATAAAGCGCGCGGGCCCGGAGTATTCCGGGCCCGCGCTTTTTTTGTGCCGCTGTGCGGGCTCAGAGGCGGGGGGTGCCGAAGCGGTCGGGGAAGGCGGAGCCTGTGCCGCGGAGGAGGTCGCGCCAGACGGGGTCGGGGAGGACGTCGCCGCACCAGGAGATATCGACGCGGAGACGGTTGAGCCCTGAACGGCGGAGCCCGTCGAGGCGGTCGGTGATACGCCAGGGGCGTTCGGCGAAGGTGATCCAGAGGCGCCCGAGGCGGGCCGTGCGAAGGATGAGGCCGCTGCGGTCGGTCAGGTAGGGCTCGTCGGTGAGGGGGCGGGTGTAGGAGATGAAGAGGGGGGGGTACTGGGCGACGAGGATTTCGCGGGGAAAGGGGGCTGGGAGGGTGAGCAGGTTGGGAAGGTTGGCTTCGGGGCCGGTGACGGCGCCGGCAATGCCGAGGGATTCCTGGAGGGCGACGGCTTCGGGATTGACGGCGTACCAACTCCAGTCGGCTGTGATGTCGTAGGCGCCGCAGGCGGGCTGAAGGTCCATCAGGAGCTGCCAGGCCGTGAGGTCGGGTGCCTCGAAGGCACAGAAACCCCGGTCGGCCAGGCCGCCGACCGTCGCCGCGACGGTGCCGAGGTCGGCGTCGCGCAGGGCGACGGGGAGGGCAAAGCGGAGGCGTTCGCGGGGAAAGGCCTCAATCCACGGACGGAGTTCGGCGAAGGTCGTCTCCGAAGTCAGGGTCACGACGAGGCGGTCGGGCGGGTCGGCCCTGACGATGCGGGGGGGCTGGAGGACGGAGACCTTGAGGGTGACAGCGGGCTTGCTTTCGGGAAGAGGCCCGGTCCGTTCGGGAAGGATGCGAACGGCCGCGCGGCGCCTGGCGGTGTCGCGTTCGATGGTTTCGCGGGCCTTGGCGGCCCAGTCGCGCCGGAGGGCGTTGAGGAGCGAGGCGGGAAGGAAGAGCGATTGCGGATCCCGGAAGGTGAGACGGCGGAGGACGAAGCCGTCGTCGCCGAGGCGGCCGAGGAGACGGCGCGCGGCGGGTTCGGAGCGGTCGGGGTGTTCCGCCGGGGTGAGGGTTGCGGGGCATTCGGCCGTGACGCCGCAGCCGCTGAGGGTGAGACGGTCCGGCGCGAGGGTCAGGGTGAGGTCTGCCGGACGGAGGGTGCGGGTCTCGGTGCTGCGGGGCTTGCTGTAGGGGTAGGCGCGGCGGACGGCCTGCGAGGCGGAACAGTAGACGGTCGCGCCGACAGGGATGTCGGCCGCGTCGGGCGGCAGGGCGACCTCGACGGTCGCGCCGGCCGGTACGGTCAGGACCTGACGGCGGCTGCGGGCCTCGCGGAGCCGGTCGACGGGAAAGCCGACGGGGCGTCCGCCGCCGGGCGGATCGATCTGGAGGCCGTCATGCTTTTCCAGCGCGCGGTCTGTGCGGAAGGAGAGCCAGACGGTGCCGCGGGGGTCGCGGACGGCGCCGCGGACTTTGCCGATGGGGGTGCCGCGGTGTCCGACGCAGAGGGGATCGATGGCGGACTCGGGCTTTGCGTCGGGGCCGTCGGCGTAGAGCGTGGTCCAGGGCCGGGAGAAGATCGTCCGGAGGTCGTCGGCGAGGCGCTCCTGGGAGGCCGGAGTGAGCCGGCCGTCGAGGAGTTTGCGGTAGAGGTCGGTGACGGCGGCGACATAGAGGGGATTTTTCATGCGGCCCTCGATCTTGAGGGAGGCGAGGGGAAGGGAACGGATCTTGTCGCCTTCGGAGAGGAGGGCGAGGTCGCGCATGGAGAAGGGGTGATGGGCCTGGCCGTCGGTGCCGCAGAAGGGCTGGCGGCAGCAGTAGGCGCAGCGGCCGCGGTTGCCGGAGCGTCCCGTGGTCATGGAGGAGTAGAGGCAGAGACCGCTGACGGCGTAGCAGAGGGCGCCGTGGACGAAGACCTCGATCTCCGTGCCGGCGGCTTTGCCGACGGCGGCGGCCTCCTCCAGCGAGAGTTCGCGGGCGGTCACGATGCGTTCGAATCCCAAGGCCGCGAGGGCGCGCGCCCCGGCGGAGGAGGTACAGGCGAGCTGGGTGCTGGCGTGGCGGGGGATGCCGGGAAAGTGCCGGCGCATGAGGTCGGCGAGGCCGAGGTCCTGAATGATGGCGGCGTCGACGCCGATGTCCTCGAGGGCGCCGAGGGAGGGGAGGAGATCGGCGCGTTCGTGGCTCTCGATGAGGGTGTTGAGCGTGACGTAGACGCGGCGGGGACGTTGCTGTCCGTGGGCAAAGGCGACGAGGCGGCTGAGCTCCTCCAGCGTGAAATTGGCGGCGTCTGCACGGGCGGAGAAACGGCTGAGGCCGAGGTAGACGGCGTCGGCGCCGTAGGCAAAGGCCGCCATGGCGGCATCGAAGGAACCGGCCGGCGCCAGGAGTTCGGGAAGGGGATGCATCAGAAGATTACCGTGGTTCCGGACCCTTCGAAGGCAGCCTCGATGCGGTCCTTTTCGGATTCGGGGAGGGGACAGTCCGAGAGCATCAGCACGCGGAGGGTTGTCCAATGGGAGAGGTCGTCGGGAAGTTTGGCCAGGCGGGTGCGGCTCAGATCGAGGAATTCGAGTCCTTCGCCCAGGGAGGGCGGGAGGCTCTCAATCGGATTGTCGGTGGCCGAGAGATGACGGAGGGAGGCCGGCAGGTGCGAGGGTACGGCGCTCAGGCGGTTGTGGTCGAGATAGAGACGCTCCAGGGTGTCGGGCAACTCGGGCAGATCGGTCAGCTTGTTGTCGTTGAGCCGCAGGAAGCGCAGGGGCATGGCCGAGAGGTCGGGGAGGGCCGTCAGGGCGTTGCGGTCAAGATTGAGATAGGTCAGGCGCAGGGACACGAAGTCGTCCGGCAGGGTGCTCAGGCGGTTGTCGGCGAGCCAGAGGCGTTCGAGCGAGGCGGGCAGGAAGCGGCAGGGGAGGATGGGCAGGTCGTTGGCCGAGAGATTGAGGTCGCGCAGTGCCTCGCCGAAGCGGAGGGTGAGGACGCGGTCCCCGCCGACCGCGCGCAGATGGAGGGCGCGGATGTCGGGGGCGTCGGGGTGTTCGGGCAAGACGGCCTCAGGGCCTTCCAGCATGATGACGCGGCCGACTGGCCCCGGGGTGTCGGAGCAGCCGGTTGCGCAGGTCAGGACGGCCGCGGCGGCCGCGGCCATGAGGAGGCGGCGCCTCAGTCCCATTGGTTGATTTCCCCGCAGTGGATGGCGCGGATGGTGCCGTCGCGGCCTTCGAGGATGAGGGCGCCGTCGTCGCGGATGCCGCGGGCGATGCCTTCGATGACCTCGGTCTGACGGACGGTGATGGGGTGGCCCTTCTTGCAGTCGAGAGTGTCGAGCTCGGTGCGCAGGGCGGCGAGGCCGCCGTGCTGCCAGCGGTTGTAGAGCCCTTCGAAGACGCGGCAGAAGACGGCCAGCAGGCGCATGCGGCCGGCCTGGCCGTCAAGGCCGATGGCGCGATGGGCGAGCTCTTCGGGAACGGTGCCGGTATTGACGCCGATGCCGAGGATGATGCCTTCGATGCCCTTGGCGGAGGTCTGGGCTTCGGCCAGGATGCCGCAGACCTTGCGGTCATGGAGCAGGAGGTCGTTGGGCCACTTGAGGCCGATGGGCAGACGGGTCATCTCGCGGATGGCGAGGGCCATGGCGATGCCGGCGACGAGGGTCACGGTCGCGGCCGTCTCGGGCGGCAGCTTCGGGCGGACCAGGAGGGAGAAGAGGAGGGCGTTGCCGGGGACGTCGAGCCACGTGCGGCCCAGACGGCCGCGGCCGGCGCGCTGGGTTTCGGCGACGACGATCGCCCCCTCGGGAGCCCCGGCTTCGGCGCGGCGGAGGAGTTCGTCATTGGTCGAATCGACCTCGCGCAGGAAGACGCAGGTGCGGCCGATGGTCTCGGTGCGCAGGCGGGTGCCGAAGAAGCGTTCGCGGAGCCAGAGGAGGACGGTCACGTCGGCGGTGGCGAAGTCGAGCATGGCCAGACGGTCCGGCGTGCACCAGCACCAGTCGGTGTGCTCTTTCAGCGTGGGCGTATCCTGCTCGGTCGTGCAGAGCACGGTGCGCAGGCAGATGGCGAATTCGGGGTAGATGTGGTGAACCACGGGGCCGAGGCCGATGGGCGTGATGTCCATCTCGAGTTCCTCGCGGACCTCGCGGACGGCGGTTTGCTCGGCGGTCTCGCCGGGTTCGCTCTTGCCGCCGGGGAATTCCCATTTTCCGGCCGTGGAGGGATAACCGCCCTCGCCGCGGCGGACGCAGAGGACGTCGCCGGCCTTATTGAGGATCAGGGCCGCAATGACATTGAGTTCCATTATGCTTTCTCCTTTCCGGCCAGAATGACCGTATACCCGCGGCGCGGGAAGCTGTTGAGGATTTCAAAGCCGGCCGCCCCGAGAAGCTCGGTGGGTCTGACGGGCCGCTTGCAGACGAAGGCGATGAGGCCGCCGCACTTTAGGAGGCGTGCGGCGGCGGCGATAAAGGCTTCGGCGATGCGCCAGTCCCCGAAGTAGGGAGGATTGGCCAGGAAAAGGTCATAGGTGCCCGCCTCACCCTCGCCCTCGGCCGAGAAGGTGACCTCGGCGTTGTGGGGATACCGGGCCAGGTTGCGGCGGAGGCTGGCGATGGCGCGCGCGTCGGAATCCTGATAGGTGAGGCGCAGGCGCTTCTCGGGGAAGGCCGTGGCGAGGAGGATGCCGTCCATGCCGCAGCCGCAGCCCATGTCCATGATGCGGTCGCCCTCGGAGAGCTCGATCTGTTCGGCGACGGTCTCGGTCAGGGCCAAGCCACCCATGTCGGCGCGGCGGTGGCAGAAGCAGCCTGGCAGCGTGGTCAGCGTAATCGGGTCATGGCCCCTGAGGGAGACCTCAAAGTCCGCGGCGTGGTTGGGACGGCGTTCGGCGGGGATGGGAGAGGCCAGACGGCCGGAGAGGAGACGGAGGATGCCCGTCTTCTTGTCACCGACCTGACGGAGGGAGACCTTGGTGCAGACCTTTCTGAAGCGCTCCAGGAAGGTGGGATTGAGCTCGTCGGCGCAAATCCGGAAGGCCCGTCCGACCGGGGCGCCCTCGGCGCAGAGGGCCTCGAGGAGGGCGAGCTGGGTCTCGGCGGTCTCGTCGCCCTTGGTCATCTGCCAGAAGACGGCGTCGGCCGCTGTGAACCGCGACGGGTCGGTCTCGGTCTCCACGGCGAAGGCGAGCGGCCCCACGGTCGGGGCCCGGTTGTCCTCCAGATTGCGGCGGAGGATGCCCCGGGTGTGGGCGTCCCACGTGAGCAACGTCAGGGTGCCCGTCGCAAGGCCCTTCAGCCAGACGGCCATGGCCAACGCCCCCGTGCGTCCGCCGAGGAAGAGCGGCGAGGCGAAGGCCGTGCCCTCCGGCAGGGAGCCGAGTTCCTCGATCAGGGTCCGTTCGGTCGGGTTGAGGCCGCTGCGCGAGACGACGCGCAGGGAACGGTCCAGGAGGAGTTCTTTGCGGGCATGGGGGTGATGGGTCAGGTTGACGGTCAGCATGGGGTCTCCGGGGCATTCTTCAATCTAATCACAGTATACCAAACCTCTGTGACGCCACAAAAAAGCCCCGGCAGACTTCTGCCGGGGTCCCAGGGGAGACAGCGGTTGTTTTCGAAGGATAACCGTCCCGAGGGAAGGGGCGGCCGCCGGCGGCCAAGGAGAGAGAGAAATCCCGCCGGCGGCCAAGGCAAATCAGAATTCCGCGCTCAGCGCGAGGCCCGCGTAGGCGACGAACTGATCGTCGCCCGTGGCGTCGCGGGCCGCCGAGTCGATCTGCTGATGGAAGCCGACATAGGGCGCGACGGAGAGACCCTCGACGGGGGAGACATTCAGCTCGAGCAGGCCGAAGGCGTCGCGGAACATGAAGGCATCATTGCTGCCGAAGTCGGCTTGGTTGCGCTGCTTTGTGGCGGCCGCGACGCCGAGGCGGGGCGTCAGGGTGAGGGTGCCTTCGTCAAAACCGAGCGACGGACCG
This sequence comes from uncultured Kiritimatiellota bacterium, assembly GCA_944391065.1. Lineage (GTDB taxonomy): Bacteria > Verrucomicrobiota > Kiritimatiellia > RFP12 > DVOR01 > Spyradenecus. Next base: position 35,908 of record CALXSH010000001.1, read on the forward strand.
AGGTCGAATTCGTGGCTGAGGTCGAAGGTCGCGTAGATGCCGCCCTGGGCGTCCTGGCGGTCGTCGAGGGCGTATTCGAGCGTAAAGGTCGGCACCAGCCAGAAGTCGCCCGCGGATGCCTCGAAGTTAAGCCACTGGGTGCCGGGGTTGGAATAGCCTTCGGCCGGCTTCTTGCAGGACTTGGGGTGGTATTCGTAAGTGTAGTTGACGGCGGTGTCGAGGGAGGAGCCGAGCCAGCTCTCGGTATCCCAGGTCCGCGAGAGGGTGAGCCCCGGGGCGAGCTCCTGATACTTCCAGCGGCGGTCGTTGTAGCCGCCTTCTTTGGCGCCGTAATCTGTCGTGTCGAAAATGGCTTCCACGCTGACGGTCACGGTCAAGAGGTCTTCGCGTCCGAAGCTCACTTCGGCGGACGGCGTGACGATGGCGTGGGGATTGTCGATCAGACCGTAGGTCAGCTGCTTCGAGGTGACGTCAATCCCGGCGGCAAAGCCGATCTCCCATCCGGGGGCGGGCGCCGGAAGCGGCCTCTCCGAGGCACAGAGCGGTACGGCAGACGATGTCAGGGCGGCGGCAAGCAGGGCGGAACGGAAGGCGTGCATGTCGGGACTCCGATAGGGACAGGATTGCTTTAGTTTAGGCTAACCTTAGGGGCTAAAAAAGGGGTACAGGCTTTTGGGGCCTGTACCCGACGAGATTCAGACGACCATGCGGATCTTGAACTTCCGGCCGAGGGCGTAGAAGACGGCGGCGACGGCGGCGAGAATGACGCAGGGGACGATGAGCCAGAGCGGCTGGTGGGCGGTGGTGATCTGGAAGTAGAGGGTGGCCACGCACCAGCCCAGGAGGGTGAGGTAAGAGAAGAGGACAGTGCTGTACTTCCAGCCGATTTCGCGGATGACGGTAGCCATGGCCGCCAGGCAGGGGACGTAGAGCAGGACGAAGAGGAGGTAGGCGAAGGCGCGGTTGCGGTCGTTGTCAAATTTGGTCCGAAGCGTCTTCATCAGCGTGGCGTCACCCTCGGCCGATGCGGCGAGTTCTTCGGCGTAGAGGGCTTCGGTGCGTTCGGCGAGCTCTGCGGCCCGTGCGGCGTAGGCCTCGGGGCCGAGGGGGCTTTCGGGGTCGGTGAGGGCAATGACCAGATGCTGCAGGGCGACGGCGTCGGCCAGAGCGGCTTTGGCGGCGCCGAGATCGGCCTCGGCGGCTTCGGCCTGCCCGGCGAGCTGCGGATTGGTCAGGGCCTCTTCGGCGATGACGCGCGCGGTGGCCTCGGCGTGGCCGACGGCGTCACGGAGGGCGTCCAGGCCGAGGGCTCCCTCGAATTCGGCACGGAGGACTGCGAGGCGTTCGGGGGGCTGGCCCGGTTCACGCAGATCTTCGGCGGCGGAGGCCAGGTGCTCCAGATCGCTCTTGAAGATGCTTACGCCCAGCGGATCGAAAAGCGTGTCAAGCAGTCCGGAGAAGGCCTCGGGGACGGAGGCGAAGGCCTCGCCGACGCCGGTGCGGAATTCGGCCGCGGCGCGGCGCCACGTCAGGGGGGCGCTCTCCTCCTCCGCTTCCCCGGCGGCGGGGACCATGGAGTCGTCGATGGCGTAGAGGGTGTTGAGGGCGGAGACGACCTGCTCTTTGGCGAAAAGGCCCACGATGAGCGATACGGAGCCCTGCCAGTTGTCGGATTCGACGCCCATGGGGGCGAAAATGGGGGCGATGGCGCGGCCGGCAAACTCAATGATGGGGACGTTGGGCCGGGTCTCGCGGTTGCCGTAGACGTTGGGCACGCGGACCTTGTCGCAGAGGCTCAGCAGGAGCACCATGACGGCCATGACTTTGCCGGCACGGAAGACAAAGTGCGAGAGACGCTTCCAGGCCTGCCCCAGGACCGTGTGAAAGCGCGGGACGTGGTAGAGGGGGAGCTCGAGGACAAAGGGCGAGGGTTCGCCGACGAAGAGCGTGTGCTTGAGGAGAATGCCCGTCAGCACCGCAAGCACAATGCCGCTCATGTAGATGGCGAAGACCATCGTGCCCGAGGCAACGCCGAAAAAGGCCGCCCCGAAGAGCGCGTAGACCGGCAGACGGGCCCCGCAGCTCATGAAGGGGGCCATAAAAATGGTCAGCAGGCGGTCGCGGCGGTTGGAGAGCGTGCGCGTGGCCATGATGGCCGGCACCGTGCAGCCGAATCCGACCAGCATCGGCACGAAGGCGCTGCCCGGCAGCCCCAGCAGGCGCATGAAGCGGTCCATGACGTAGGCCGCACGGGCCATGTACCCGGAGTCCTCCAGGAAAGAGAGCCCCCAGAAGATGAAGAAGACCGGCGGGATGAAGGTCAGCACCGTCTGAATGCCGGTCCCGAGACCGTCCGCCAGAATGGTGATCAGCCACTGCGGGGCGCCGACGAGCGTCAGCACGTTGCCCAGCCCCGTTACAAAGAGGGCATCGCCGATGCCGTCGAAGAGGTCGATGAAGCAGCCTCCCACGACCTGGGTAAACCAGAAGAGGATGTACATGATGCCCAGGAAGATCGGGATGCCCAGCCAGCGGTTCAGCGCCAGACGGTCGAGCGTGCGTCCGAGCTCGGTCCGCGCATGGCCGCGGCGGGAGACCAACCCCTGGGTGATTTCGGCGATGCGGTCATACCGCGCGGCGGCCATGATGACGTCGGGCGTCGTGCCCAGCACACGCTCCATTTCGGCGATGATCTCCTCCCCGCCGGGGATGATGCCTTCCAGGCGGTGAATGGCGCGCACCTGCGGTTCGTTTTCGCGGTGGGCACGGAGCATGGCCTGATTGAGCGTATCGGGGTAGACGACGCAGGGCGGCTGCTGCTTTGTGGCCAGCGCCTCTAGGATGGCCTGCTCGAGCGCGGCCCTCTTGCCGCGGCGGTGAAGGTCTCCGGTGACGACCGGCAGGCCCAGACGCTCGGAGAGTTCGCCGATTTTGATGCCGAAGCCCTGGCGGGCAAAGATATCGGTCATCGTCAGCACCACGACCATGGGCTTGCCGAGCTCGGCCAAGGCCAGGGTCAGGTAAAGATTGCGCTCAAGATTGACCACGTCGACGACATTGACGATCAGGTCCGGTTCGCCGCTGCGGGCATATTCCGAGGCTACGGCCTCGTCCTGCGAAACGGCGTGGAGCGAATAGATGCCGGGCAGATCCACCACCGTCACCTCCTCGCCGCCGGGCAGGGTCACTTCGCCCATCAGCTTCTCGACCGTCACGCCGGGCCAGTTGCCCGTCACCTGATGAAGGCCCGTCCAGGCATTGAAAAAGGTCGATTTGCCCGTATTCGGGTTGCCGACCAGCGCCACCGTAATTTTACGCTTCGGAGCCATTTCAGTTCACCGCCTTCAGCCGCAGAAACTTCGCCTCTTCACGGCGAAGGGAAAGCTCAAACCCTCGCACCTTCAGGCGCATCGGATCCCCCATCGGGGCCACGCCGATCAGCTGAATGGTCGCACCCTGCGTCAGACCCAGGGCCAGAAGTTTCGCACGGTAACCCGCCGACGTCACGCTGTATCCCGTGATCTCCGCGCGGTCGCCGATCTTCATTGCTGTGATATCCATGGCCAAATCCTCATCCGAAGGCTATCCGGCGAAGTGCCTTCCCTTCGGAACGGCCGTTAATGTAGCACAGGCTAATAGAAGGGTCAAGAAGATTTTTAGACTGGGCTAATGCGCTCTGCCGGCGGATTCCGTTTCGCGCGGAGCGGCTCAGAGCGCGGCTTCGATGCCGTCGGCGACGGCCTCGGCCAGGCGCTTTTGGGTGGCGGGGTCGGTGAGGAGCGCGCGGTCGTCGGCGTTGGTGAGATAGCCGGTCTCGATCAGGACGGCCGGGGCCGGCGTGTCGCGCAGGACCTTGAAATGGGCGTGGCGGACGCCGCGGTCGGCCGCGCGGGGTTCGGCGCGGAGCATGGCCTTCTGGATGGCCAGGGCGAAGCGCGTCGACCACGGCAGGTGGATATGGCCGGCGAGACCGGGGCGGGGCGGCGAATTGGCAGCCGTCCCGTCATGGCCGGGCGCGGGCAGGGTGTAGACTTCGATGCCGCGGGCGTCGGGGTTGGCGGCCGCGTTGGCATGGATCGAGACGAAGAGGTCTGTCGGGTGGGAGGCCGCGATGACGGCGCGTTCCTCGAGCGTCACCGCTGTCTCGTCCTTGGCGCGGGTCAGCACGACGGTATGGCCGCGGCCGCGCAGCGTGTCGGCCAGGGCGTTGGCGATGCAGAGGTTGATTGTCTTCTCCGACGTCCTGTCGACGCGGCAGCCCGAATCGCGTCCGCCGTGGCCCGCGTCAACGACGATGGTGAGGGGGCGGTCGATGCCGGGGGAGGGCTCCAGCGCGGCTTTGAGCAGCCGTGTGTCGGCTTCGCCGAGGCCCGTGGGCCCGGGCGCGCGGTGGAGGTAGTAGGTCACGCCGTCCACGGTCGCGGGGCGCTTGCCGGGCGTGAGGGTGACGGTATGGCCGTTGCCCGAGACCGTGACCGTGCCGTTCCCGGACTCGGTGACGGCGGGCGCGTCGCGGAAGCCCAGCCGCTCGGGCAGGCGGTCATAGGGGCCGGAGGAGCATCCGGCCAGAATCAGCGTGAGGGCGGCAAGGGGAAGGAGGGAGAGAGTCAGGTGCATGGCGGGCTCCGGGGGGAGGGTTGGGATCAGACCGGTTCGGGCTGGAGCGCCAGCACGCCGGTCACGCGGTGCAGGTGGGTCAGGGCGATGGCGAGGGCGTCGGCGGCGTCGTTCTGAATCGGCGGGGGCAGGGTCAGCAGGCGCGCCACCATGGCCTGCACCTGCGCCTTCTCCGCCGATCCCGTCCCGGTCACGGCGCGCTTGATTTCGGCCGGCGAATACTCATAGGCCGGGACGCCGCGGCGCGCGCAGGCCGAGAGGACCACGCCGCGCGCGTGGCAGAGAATCATTGCCGTGCGGACGTTCTTGGCGTAGAAGACGCCCTCCAGGGCGGCCTCGCTTGGTTGCCAGCGGTCCAGCAGGGCGTTGATCTCCGCGTCGAGTTTGGCCAGGGCCTCGGAGAGGCGCAGCCGTTGGGAGACGCGGATCGGCCCGTAATAGAGGGTGATCCGCCGCGAACCCTCCGCGCGCACGATACCGATGCCGGTCGAGCGCAGCGAGGTGTCAAATCCGATGACGACGCGGTCCATGTCAGAAGAGGTCCAATGCCGGCCAGTAACGCGTCGCCTCGACCGATTCGAGGGCGGCCTGGTCCTCGGCGGGGAGGTCCGGGAAGAAGTCGAGTCCGGAGAGACGTTCCAGCTCGTCCACCGAGCGGATGGTGAAGCGCGGGCGGGTCCTCTCGCCGGCCTCTTGGTCCATGTAGAATCCCAGGACGCGGAGTTTGCCCTTCTTCAGGGAGGCCACGACTTTGTAGAAGCCGTCCGGGACGGCCACGCGGCGTTTGCCGATGGTGGGCCTGCGGGGATTCTGCACCGTGCCGGTGATGACCCACATGGCCTCGCTGCGGGCCGAGAGGGTGTCGGCCACGGTGTGCTCCAGCACGCGCCACGGTTCGCGGTTGAGGGTCGGCCGCTGCGGGACGATGTTGGTCATCAGGAAGGTCTCCTTCTGCGCGGCCTCGCCGTAACGCGTCGCGATCAGGTAGTTCGGCGCCATGTGGCCGCGGTCATAACCGCTGCGCGTGTAGTCGTCGGGCGCGGGCGAATCCTTCACGCTCCGGTCACGCGCGAAGGCGGGGCGTTCCGGCGCCTCCTCCAGGAGCTTCTCCTGCGGCACGTAGTAGGCTGCCCAGACGGCATGGCGCAGGGTGGGGGAGTAGCCCACCCAGTACCCCTGGCGCTTCAGCACCTGAATGTCGTCCGGCGTCTTCGACGGGTCGGCACGCTTCGGTTGGCCGAAGGGAAGCGGCAGGGTCGGCTTCACGTTTCTGGGCAGCGCGTAAGCGATCGCGGCATCCCGGCCCGTCAGGCCGAGATTGTCGGTGATGCCGACCGTCCAGGAGCCGATTTCCTCCAGCACCGGCCGGGCGCCGCCCCATTTGGCGCGCTCCGCCGAAGGCAGGTGGGCGAACCAGTTGCCGAAGCCCGCTACGAGGACCAACCCGATGATGACGAGCCAGCCCTGCACGCTGCGCAGGCAGCGTCGCAGCAGGGAGGGGGAGAGCATCGGCCTCCCGGACGACGTCTTACGCGCCATGACCGGCCTCCTTCGCGCGGGACCGTGCCAGATCGCAGCACCGCCGGATGATATCGGCGGACTCGGGCACAAGCTTCAGCAGGAAACGCTCGCGCGTCCCGACCGTGCCGCGTTCCGCGGCCAGGCGGCGGCTCGTGGCGTAATGCAATCCGCCCACGCACCAGCCGACCTGAATCAGCACGAAGTCCGCCACCGAGCGGATGTCGGCGTAGTCGACCTCGCGCCCCGCCAGAATTGCGCCCGTCACCGCTTCCGACGGCGGCGCGGCGAAGGCCAGGCCCCAGTAAATCTCCGGATGGCTCTCGAGGTAGCCCTCCCGTTTCAGATTGAGATCCAGCAGCGTGCAGATGTCGAGCTTGTCGGCGTCGCGCACCAGATGGACGGCGAGCTGCTCATCCTCCGGCAGCCCGGGCGGGATCTCCTTCATGTTGTGGCACTCGATGGCCCGCAGCACCAGATTGCGGTCGTCCGCCGGCAGCGCGTCGAGCCAGCCCAACCGCAGGACTTCCGCGCAGCTCATCAGGGCGTGATTCACGCTCACCCGGTCACTGAAGGTCGCGAAGCGCCGGAACTGCTCGAACCGCCCCGTGTCATGCAGCCATGCCGCCAGCAGGCCCAACCGCGCCAGGCGCTCCGTCAGGCCCTCGCCCTCGGCAATCCGTTTGGCGTCCGTCGCCACGCGCCGCGTGTGCGCCCACTTCAGATCGTTCATCTCCGCCCGGGGGTAGGAGAGATAGTAGGCCTTGAACACCGCCTCCGTATCGGTCAGTATATCCATATCGCACCTCATTGGGTACGGAGTATACCACATGGTCCCGCCGCGGCGGTCGGCCTTCCTGACTCCGCCTCCGCCCCTGTCGATAGCTGTCGCATGGGACGCCGGAAGAGCCGGGTGTCAGACACCCGCGCACCGGGGTTTGCTATAGTGGCCCCACGGACGGCTCCGCGGACACACCGCCCGTCCCCAATCGGAAGAAAGGACCCGACATGAAGACTTCCCTTGTGGCCGCCGCGGCCCTCCTGACCGTCTCCGTCGTCTCGGCCGACACTATGCTCGATGCCGCGGACTTCGGCATCGCCCCCGGCAAGGCCTTCACCGCTGCCGACGTCACCCGGCTGACCCAGGCCGCTGCCGCCGCCGAAAAGCCCGCCGTCATCCGCTTTGCCCCCGGCACCTACATCCTCGGTGCCGAACAGTGCCAGACGCGCGAGTGGTTCATCTCCAACCACGACCAGGCCAATCCCCGCACCGTCTTCCTTCCCCTCGAAGGCCTCCGCGACGTCACAGTCGACGGTTCCGGTGCCCGCTTCGAACTTAACGGCCGCTTCATGTTCGCCGGTATCTGGGACTGCACCAACGTCACCCTCCAGGGCTGCACCGTTGACGCCGTCACCCCCCAGCTCACCCAGCTCCGCTTCCTCGCCGTCGACCCGCAGGCCAAGACCGTCACCTTCCGTCCCGAAGGCTCCGCGGCCGTCACCCTCGAGGGGACCCGCCTCATCCTCTCCGGCCCCGGATTCCGCTATGCTCCCGGCGGCGGCATCCTCTTTGAGCCCGACGGTTCCATTGCCTACCGCTCGGGCGACTGCGGCATGAACCTCGGCAACGTCATCCTCCAGGAGGACGGCACTTACCTCGCCCGCGACTGCGCCAATGCCGCCTACAGACCCTTCCAGCGCATGGCCCTGCGCTGCTGGGAACGTCCCGCGCCCGGCATCGTCATCTCCGACTCCAAGGACACCGCCCTCCTCAACGTCACCATCCACTACGCCGACGGCATGGGCGTCATCGCCCAGAGCTCCGAGACGATCACCCTCGACGGCCTGCGCGTCATCCCTGACCGCGCCAAGGGCCGCTTCTTCTCCACCCAGGCCGACGCCACCCATTTCTCCGGCTGCTGGGGCACCATCCGCTCCGTCAACGGCATCTACGAGGGCATGATGGACGACGCCATCAACGTCCACGGCACCTACCTCCAGGTCGAGAAGCGCATCGACGAGCGCACCGTCGAAGCCGCCTACATGCACGTTCAGGCCTACGGCATGACCTGGGGCGACCCCGGTGACGAAGTCGCCTTCGTCCGCGCCCTCACCCTCGACACCGAGCCCACCCTCGGCCGCATCGCCTCCATCGTCTCCCTCGACAAACCCGACGTCCGCCAAGGCGCCAAGCGCTTCCGCATCACCTTCGCCGACCCCCTCCCGCCCGACGTCAACCCCTCCAAAGACATCTTCGGCCTCGAAAACGTCAGGCGCACCCCCGAAGTCTACTTCGAAGGCAACCGCGTCGCCTTCAACCGCGCCCGCGGCGCCCTCTTCTCCTCCCCCCGCAAAACCGTCTGCCGCGGCAATGTCTTCGACCGCGTCAGCGGCTGCGCCGTGCTCCTCTGCGGTGACTGCCGCGGCTGGTTCGAATCCGGCCCCTGCCGTGATGTTCTCATTGCGGATAATCAGTTCATCGACGTCCTCACCAGCCCCTTCCAGTTCACCGAGGCCGTCATCAGCATCACGCCCGTCATCAGTCAGCCCGACCGCCAGAAGCAGGCCTTCCACTCCGGCATCGTAATCGAAAACAACGACTTCGTCGCCTTCGACCGCCCCCTCATCTTCGCCGAAAGCGTCGACGGCCTCACGGTCCGCAACAACACCTACACCAAGTCCGACGCCTACGCGCCCTACCACTGGCAGACCCAGTGGCTTACCCTCAGGCGCTGCATCAACGTCAGGGCCGACCGCCCCGTCGGCCTGCCCGCCGACGTCAGGTAAGCCCTCCGCGCCCCGCCAGGCGAAAGGCCACGGCAATCCGTGGCCTTTCGCTTTTTTGTCACGGGCCGGCGGCGCGTTTGCTGCGCGGGGCTTTGCCCCGGGTTCGCTGTACGCTTCCTCATGTGCTATCCTATGGACAGTCAACTGCCCAGAGGAGTAGAAGCACATGAGAAAGCGCGTAATCGTCACCGGCGGTGCCGGATTCATCGGGTCGGCCGTCGTCCGTATGCTCGTCAGCGAGGGTGTCGAAGTCCTCAATGTCGACAAGCTCACCTACGCCGGCAACCTCTCCTCCGTCGCCTCCGTCGCCGACAAGCCCAACTACCGCTTCCTCAAGGCCGACATCTGCGACGCCGAGGCCATGGCCCGGGCCTTCGCCGACTTCCGTCCCGACGGCGTCATGCACCTCGCCGCCGAGAGCCACGTCGACCGCTCCATCGACGGCCCCGGCCTCTTCCTCCGGACCAACATCATCGGCACCTACACCCTCCTCGAGGCCGCCCGCGCCTACCGCGCCACCCTCGGGGGCCAGGCCCGCGACGACTTCCGCTTCCTTCTCATCTCCACCGACGAGGTTTACGGTTCCCTCGGTCCCGAAGGCTACTTCACCGAGACCACCAACTACGACCCCCGCTCCCCGTACTCCGCCTCCAAGGCATCGGCGGACCATCTTGCGGCCGCTTGGTACCACACCTACGGCCTGCCGACCCTCAAGACCAACTGCTCCAATAACTACGGCCCCTACCACTTCCCCGAAAAACTCATCCCCCTCGTCACCCTCAACGCCCTTGCCGGCCGTCCCCTCCCCATCTACGGCAAAGGCGACAACATCCGCGACTGGCTCTTCGTCGAAGACCACGCCCGCGCCCTCTGGCTCGCCCTCAATGCCGGCCGCCCCGGCGAGACCTACAATGTCGGCGGCCACAACGAACGCACCAACCTCCAGGTCGTCCAATCCATCTGCGCCATCCTCGACGAACTCCGTCCGCGCCCTGACGGCAAATCCTACGCCGGGCAGATCACCTTCGTCAGGGACCGCCCCGGCCACGACCGGCGTTACGCCATCGATCCGACGAAGATCATGACCGAGCTCGGCTGGAAACCTCAGGAGACCTTCGAGACCGGCCTCCGCCGCACCATCCGGTGGTATCTCGACAATGAATGGTGGTGGTCCCCGCTGCGTGCCGCCGCCGAGACGCGCGTCGGCACGAAGGCCTGATGACGCGCGCGGTGCGTCGGCGGTGACGCGCTGACGCCTGCTTAGTGGATGGCGCTTGTCTGAAAAGGAGCGCATGGAAGTTCGCGATACGGCCATTGAGGGACCGAAGATTATCGTGCCCCGGATTTTCCGCGACGGCCGCGGATACTTTTGCGAGACCTACAATGAGGCCCGCTACCGCGCCGTCGGGATTGACGCGGTCTTCGCGCAGGACAATGAAAGCCTCTCCTCCAAGGGTGTTATCCGCGGCCTCCACTGGCAGGCCGCCCCGCACGCGCAGGCCAAACTTGTCCGCGTCATCCGCGGCGCCGTCTGGGACGTCGCCGTCGACATCCGCAGGGGCTCCCCCACCTTCGGGCGCCATATCGCCATGGAGCTCTCCGCGGCCAATGGCCTCCAGCTCTACATTCCCCACGGGTTCGCCCATGGGTTCGTCGTCCTCGAGGACGACACCCTCTTCTCCTATAAATGCGACGCGCTCTACTGCCCCGCCTCCGAAAGGGGCATACGCTTCGACGATCCTGCCCTGGGCATCGCCCTTCCCGACCTCGGCGTCTCTCTGATCCGCTCCGAACGCGACCGGCGTCTGCCCTTACTCTCCGAAATTGACCCCTGGCAGGCCGACTGAGCCTTCCCCGGGGGGGCCAAAAACATTACCCATGTCTGAATGCGGCCTCATCCGGCACCCGACCGGGCGTTGCCCGGAAGCCAAATGGGGCGTTGCCCGGAATCCAGTCGATTGCTGCCCTGAAAGGACCGGCCACCCTATAGGGTGGTTACCTGCTACCCTATAGGGTGGTGAGCTGCTACCCTATAGGGTGGTGAGCTGCTACCCTATAGGGTAACGATTCCTTTCAGGCCCAAGTCCGATTGCTTTCCTGCCCACAGCCGGTTTGATTCCCGCCGGGAGTCGGCTGGCATATCGAAAAGGTCGGCACGGGGCACATCCCCTGCGTGCGCATGGAGTCCGGCACCAATTTGCCCGATGGCAGGCTGCGCCGTTCGGGAGACGCGGAGAGGATTTTGAGAGGGCTTAAAGTTTTACATAAATGTGAAATCATAGGAGAGAAGGGGTTGGAGTAAAGCTTTTTTCGGGGTGTAGGGTGGGGGTTGAGGTGATTTTCTCAAAAAAGGCGTGAAAAAATGTTGCCTTTTAAGTTTGCTGTGTGGTATTATTAAGAGACCTTTTTCCTCCGGATTGGGAGGAAGAAGGTTTTGCAAGGATCTTTGACATCATCATCCGTCACACGCAAGGCGCAGGAAAGAGAAGCATGAGCACAGGCTCCGACAATATCCGCAACATCGGCATCGTGGCCCACATCGACGCGGGCAAGACGACGACGACGGAGCGCATCCTTTTCTACGCCGGCATGACCCATCGCCTCGGCAATGTCGACGAGGGCAATACGGTGACGGACTGGATGGTGCAGGAACGCGAACGCGGCATCACGATTACGTCGGCCGCCATCACCTGCGCGTGGCGCGGGACCCAAATCAATCTCATCGATACTCCCGGACATGTGGACTTTACCATCGAGGTGGAGCGTGCGCTCCGCGTGCTCGACGGCGCGGTCGGCGTGTTCTGCGCGGTGGGCGGCGTGCAGCCGCAGTCCGAGACGGTGTGGCGTCAGGCCAACCGCTACCACGTCGCGCGCATCGCCTTCGTCAACAAGATGGACCGCATGGGCGCGGATTTCGGGCGCGCCGTTTCCGAGATGCGCGTGAAGCTCGGGGCGAACGCGGTGCCGGTGACGATCCCCGTGGGCGCTTCGGCCGACTACGCGGGCGAAATCGATCTCATCACGCGCAAGTACCGTCGCTATCTGGACGCGGAGGGCAAGACCTTCGAGGATGTGGCGGTGCCGGCTGAGATGGCCGACGAGGCCGAGGCGGCGCGCGAGGCGCTGCTGGAGAGCCTGGCGGAATCCGACGAGGCCTTCATGGAGGCCTATCTCGACAATCCCGATCAGTCCGAGGAGGCCATCCGCGCCGCCGTCCGCCGCGCGGTGATCGCGCAGACGATGGTGCCGGTCTTCTGCGGTTCTTCGCTGCGCAACCGCGGCGTTCAGGCGCTGCTTGACGGCGTCGTCGATTATCTTCCCGCCCCGCATGAGCGTCCGGCCCCCGTGGGGACGCACATGAAGACCGAGGCCCCGACGGAGGTCGCCTGCACCCCTGAGGCGCCGCTCTCTGCCCTGGTCTTCAAGGTGGCGACCGATCCCTATGTGGGCCGTCTTTTCTTCGTGCGCGTCTACGGCGGCACGCTGAAGCGCGGTCAGCAGGTGTACAATCCCCGTACGAAGAAGCGCGAGCGCGTCATGAAGCTGCTGCGCGTGCGTTCCGACGAGGAAGAGGAGCTCGAGACGCTCTCTGCCGGCGACATCGGCGCCGTGGTCGGCCTCAAGGCGGCCACGACGGGCGACACGCTCTGCGTCGAGAATGCGCCGATCGCCCTGATGGGCGTGACGGCTCCCGAACCGGTGATGTTCATGGCCGTCGAGCCCAAGACGACGGCCGACAAGGACCGCCTGCAGGAAGCCCTCGGCAATCTCGCGGCCGAGGATCCGACCTGTCAGATCCGCACGGACGCGGAGACGGGGCAGACGATTCTCTGCGGCATGGGCGAACTCCACTTGGAGATTCTGGTGGACCGTCTGCGGCGCGAATTCAAGGTCCCGGCGAATACGGGCCGGCCGATGGTCTCGTACTACGAGACGGTGACGGCCGTCGGGCGCGCGACCTTCACCTTCGACCGCGAAATCGCCGGCAAGCGCCACGTGGCGACGGTGACGGTGGAGGTGACCCCGCTGGAGCGCGGCAAGGGCCGTCAGGCGGGCGTTTCGAAGGCTGCGCAGAAGCGCTTGCCTCGCCCTGAGTTTTGTGATACCATTACAAACGCTTTATTTGACGCAATAGCGACCGGCGTGCTCGCACGTTATCCGATGACGGATGTAAAGGCCGAGGTTGTGGATTGCGCCATTATGGATGAAGAGGCGGCTTCGGACGTTGCTTTCAGGAGCGCGGCCGTGATGGGATTCCGGGACGCGGCACAGGCTGCGCAGCCGGAATTGCTGGAGCCGATCATGTCCCTCGACATCGTGACGCCGCCCGAGTATGTGGGTGACATCATGGGGGACATCAACGGCCGCCGCGGCCAGGTGCGCGACATGGAGATGAAGGGTGACCTTCAGAACGTGCGCGCGTCGGTGCCTTTGGCGGAACTGTTCGGGTATGCCACGGCGATCCGTTCGCTCTCGCGCGGACGAGCCAGCTATACGATGGAAACCGGCGCGTTCGCGGTGGTACCCCGGGCAGTGAAGGAAGAACTACTCAACAGGTAAGAGAGAATGCAAAGTCAGCGCATACGCATTCGTTTGCAGGCGTACGACCACAAGGTGCTCGATCAGGCCACCGGAGCGATCCTGGATACGGCGCGCAGCACCGGCGCCCAGATCGTGGGCCCCATCCCGCTTCCGACGCGGGTGGAGCGCTTTACTGTGAACCGCTCTCCGCACACGAATAAGAAGTCCATGGATCAGTTCGAGATGCGCACGCACAAGCGGATGCTGGACATCGTGAGCCCGACGGCCAAGACGGTCGATGAGCTCAAGAAACTGAATCTGCCTGCCGGCGTGGACATCACGATTCGCATCTAAGGAAGGTGAGAACCATGGAAGGCTTGATTGGCAAGAAAATCGGTATGACCCAGATTTGGGACGACAACGGCGTCGCGGTGCCCGTGACGGTCGTTGAGATCGGTCCCTGCCCTGTGGTCCAGGTGAAGACGATGGCGAACGACGGGTACGTCGCCGCGCAGATCGGCTTCGGTGCGCAGAAGGCCCAGCGTCTGAGCAAGGCCGAGCGTACGCGTTTTGAGAAGGCGGGCGTCGAGGCCCAGCAGACGCTGGCGGAATTCGCCCTCGACTCCGAAGACGAAGTGAAGGCGGGCGACACGCTCACGGCCGCGCTCTTTGACGGTGTGGCGTATGTGGACGTCCAGGCCACGACGAAGGGCCGCGGTTTCGCGGGTGTCGTGCGCCGTTACCGCTTCCGCGGCGGTCCCCACGGCCACGGCGGTCACTCCAAGCGCCGTCCCGGCGGCATCGCTGCCCGTGACCTCCCCGGTTGGGTCGAGAAGGGCAAGAAGATGCCCGGTCACATGGGCGCCGTGGTCCGCACGACGCAGAATGTGCGTGTGGCGAAGCTCGTCGCCGAAGAGAACCTCATCCTCCTCCACGGCGCGGTCCCCGGTCCGAACGGCGGCATCGTGCGTGTGACGAAGGCCCTCAAGAAGGCGGGTAAGTAATGAGCACGATTAAAGTTTACGACAAGTCCGGTTCCGTTACCGGCGAGCGCACGGTCGAAGAGACCTCCCTCGTCCTGAACCGCGGCGAGCAGGCGGTCAAGGATACCGTCGTGGCGATCCTCAATGGGTACCGCGCCGGCACGGCCAAGACCAAGAACCGCTCCGAAGTTTCCGGCACCGGCAAGAAGCCGTGGAAGCAGAAGGGCACCGGCCGTTCCTCCTTCGGCTCCTCCCGCAACCCGGTGTGGCGCGGTGGTGGCGTGGCCTTCGGTCCCGTTCCCCGCGATTACTCCCAGAAGGTCAACAAGAAGGTCGTGGCGCTGGCTTACGCCCGCGCGCTGAGCGACAAGATCGCCGCCGGCGAGCTCGCGCTGGTCGACAGCCTGGTCTTCGACGAGCCCAAGACGAAGCTCTCGGCCTCCATGATCAAGACCATGGGCCTGACAGGCAGCACGCTGATCGTCGTGGCCGACGATCCGACCTGCGGCGACGCGAACGACAACTTCTTCTTCTCCTCGGGCAACCTGCCGTCCGTCGGCGTCTGCTCGGCCGGCGAATTGGACGTCTACATGCTCTGCCGCTTCAAGAACATCGTGGTGACGACGGCTGCCTTCGCCGCTCTCGAGGAGCGTCTGGCCCGCGTGACCGGAAAGGCGGACAAGTAAGATGAAGACCATTATCCGCAAGGTTTCCGTGACCGAGAAGGGCTCCCTGATCGGCGCGAACAACCAGTATCAGCTCGAAGTCGCCCCCGAGGCGACCAAGCCCGAAATCCGCGCGGCGGTCGAGGCCCAGTTCGGCGTGCACGTCACGTCGGTGAACACGAGCAATTACCGCAGCCGCAGCGTTGCGACCCGTACCCGCCGCACGACGCAGACCCAGGCCTGGAAGCGCGCCATCGTGACGCTCCGCCCGGGTGAACGCATCGAAATCGTCTAAAGAGCCAAGGATACCCTATCATGGCACTGAAAAGTTACAAACCCCGTAGCGCCGGCATGCGTTTCCGCGTGTCCCAGGTCCGCACGCACCTCTCCAAGGAGAAGCCCGTCGCGCATCTGACGCTGTCGAAGAACAGCACGGCCGGGCGCAACAATCAGGGGCGCATCACCGTGCGTCACCGCGGCGGCGGTGTCCGCCGTCGTTTCCGCATCGTGGACTTCCTGCGCAACAAGGCCGGCATCCCCGCGAAGGTTGCCGCCCTCTGCTACGATCCGAACCGCACGGCCAATCTGGCCCTGCTCAACTACGCCGACGGCGAAAAGCGCTACATCCTCGCCCCCGAGGGTCTCAAGGTCGGCATGACGGTCGTCTCCGGTCCTGAGGCCGAGCCGACGGTGGGCAACGCCCTCCCGCTCGAGCGCGTCCCGCTGGGCATGGCCGTCCACAACATCGAGCTCGTTCCCGGCCGCGGCGCCCAGATGGCCCGTTCCGCCGGCTGCAGCTGCACGCTGATGGCCCGCGCCAACGGTCTGGCCACGCTGCGCCTGCCCTCGGGCGAAGTCCGCCAGGTCCCCGTCGCCTGCATGGCCACCATCGGCGTGGTCGGCGAAGGCGATTGGTCCGGCGTCAAGTTCGGCAAGGCCGGCCGCAAACGCCACCTCGGCATCCGTCCGACGGTCCGCGGCGTGGCCATGAACCCGGTTGACCACCCGATGGGCGGCGGTGAAGGCCGTACGTCCGGCGGCAGCCACCCGCGTTCTCCCTGGGGCAAGCTCGCCAAGGGCGGCAAGACCCGCAGCCGTCGCAAGAACAGCGATCGTTTCATCGTCAAGCGGAGGAAGTAATCCATGGCACGTTCTATCAAGAAGGGCCCGTACGTTGAGGCTTCTCTCCTGCGCAAGGTCGAGAAGATGAATGCCTCCGGCAAGAAGCTGCCGATCAAGACCTGGTCGCGCCGCTCGATGGTGCTGCCCGAATTCGTGGGGCATACCTTCGCCATTCACAACGGCCGTCAGCACATGCCGGTGTTCATCACCGAAAACATGGTCGGTCACCGCCTCGGTGAATTCGCCTCCACGCGTACGTTCAAGGCGCACGGCGGTCTCACCGAAAAGGCCGGCCGCTAAGGGGAGTTACCGCGATGGAAGTGAAAGCGATCACCCGTAATGTCCGCATCTCCGCCCGCAAGGCCCGCCCGCTCGCCCGCCGCGTGCAGGGGCTGACCCTGCCCGAGGCGCTCCGCGTGGCCGAATTCAGCACGCTGAAGGCCGGCCGTTTCCTGGCTCAGACCCTCCGCTCCGCGGCGGCCAACGCCAGCCACAACTACAATCTTGACCCCGAGTCCATGACGGTCACGAAGGCCGTCTTCGACGAAGGTGCCCGTCTGCGCCGCTACTGGTGCGGGGCGCGCGGCAGCGCCAAGCCGATTCAGAAGAAGCTCAGCCACGTCACCGTGGTGCTGGAAAACAAGTAAAGGAGCCTACCTTGGGACAGAAAGTTAACCCCATCGGCTTCCGCCTGGCCCTGAACAAGCAGTGGCAGTCGCGTTGGTTCGCGAGGAAGAAAGACTTCGGTCTGAACCTGGCCGAGGATGAGCAGATCCGTCAGACGGTCCGCGAGAGCATCGAAGGCGCGGCGATTTCCAAGATTGTGATCGAGCGCTACGCCAACCGCGTCCGCGTGATCATCTTCTCCGCCCGCCCCGGCGTCATCGTCGGCCGCAAGGGCCAGGATGTCGAGCGCCTGAAGGCCAAGCTGGCCAAGAGCACCGGCAAGGAAATCTACATCGACATCCAGGAAGTCCGCAATCCCGACGCCGACGCCCAGCTCGTGGCCGAGAGCATCGCTCAGCAGATTGAGCACCGCATCACCGTCAAGCGCGCCATCAAGCGCGCCGAGAAGACGGCGATGGAGCTCGGCTGCGACGGCATCAAGGTCCGCTGCTCGGGCCGTATCAACGGCGCGGAGATTTCCCGCGTGGAGTGGAGCAAGCAGGGCAAGGTCCCGCTGCACACGCTGCGTGCCAACATTGACTATGGCTTTGTGGAAGCCAAGACCACCGCCGGCCGCATCGGCGTGAAGGTCTGGATCTGCAAGCGCGATGATTTCCAGCCCGCCCGCCCTCAGCGCGGCGGCGAACGCGGAAGGAGGAACAGCTATGCCTCTCATGCCTAAGCGCGTGAAACACCGCAAGGTCTCGAAGGGGTCCCGCAAGGGCTTCGCGACCAGCGGCGAAAAGCTTGCCTACGGTGAATTCGGTATCAAGGCCCTCGGCCGCGGCTGGGTCACCAACACTCAGATCGAAGCCTGCCGCGTGGCGATCAACCGTCACATGAAGCGCAAAGGCAAGCTCTGGGTCCGTATTTTCCCCGACAAGCCCGTGACCAAGAAGCCGATCGAAGTGCGAATGGGTTCCGGTAAGGGTAATCCTGAGTTCTGGGTGGCCGTCGTGCTCCCGGGCAAGGTCCTGTTCGAAGTGGGGGGTATCCCCGAATCCCTGGCCCGTGAGTGCCTGCGCCTGGCCGATACCAAGCTCGGCATCCGCACCCAGCTCGTGAGCCTCTAATCGGAGACCGGACATGAAGATTTCCGAGATCAAGAACCTCAGCGCCGAGGAGATCGCCGCCCAGATCCGCGAGAAGGAGACGGAGCTGCGGTCCCTGCGCCTGAAGCACAATTCCACGCAGGGCGGCATCCAGGCCCCCGGCCAGATCCCCGCGCTGCGCAAGACCATTGCCCGTCTGAAGACGGTGGCCAACGAGAAGAAGGTGAAGTAATGAGCGAGACCACCATCGAGCGCGCGTCGCGCAAGACCCGTAAGGGCACCGTCGTCAGCAAGTCCGGCGACAAGTCCATCGTGGTCAGCGTCGAGCGTCGCCTGCTGCACCCGGTCTACGGTAAGGTCGTCAAGGCCCACCGCAAGTACCACACGCACGACGAGAACAACACCGCCAAGGTGGGTGACACCGTCGTGATCATGGAAACCCGCCCGCTCTCCAAGCTGAAGCGTTGGCGCCTGGTCTCCATCGAGGAGAAGTAAGCAATGATTACCGAAGAGAGCAAGCTTGTCGTCGCCGACAACACCGGCGCCAAGATCGCCAAGTGCTTCCGCGTCCTCGGCCAGCGCAAGCGTACCGCCGGGGTGGGGGACATCGTCCGCGTCGCCATTCAGGAGGCTTCTCCGACCGGCGCCGTCAAGAAGGGCCAGGTCTGCTTCGCGCTGATCGTGCGCACCGCGCACCCCATCAGCCGCCCGGACGGCTCTACCGTGCGTTTCGATCAGAATGCCTGCGTCATCGTCGACGCCAAGCACAATCCGATGGGGACGCGTATTTTCGGGCCTGTGGCGCGCGAGCTGCGCGACAAGGGCCAGATGAAGGTCGTCTCGCTTGCGCCCGAAGTGGTGTGAGGCGGGACGACCGCTTCGTGACCGCAGGTAATACGTAAGCGTAAGCCGGGACACCCACAGGAAGAACGGGACGTTTGCGAACTGCGTTCGTTACAACAGCGAGTTACGGAACATCAAACATGAGTATCGCACGAATCAAAAAGAATGACACGGTGATCGTCATCACCGGCGCCGACAAGGGAAAGACCGGCAAGGTCCTCTCCGTCAGCCCCTCCAAGGGGACCGCGCTGGTCGAGGGCGTTCGCCTCGTGAAGAAGGCCGTCCGCCGCGATGAGCGCAATCCCCAGGGCGGCTTCGTTGACCGCGAGATGCCGATCGAGCTCTCCAAGCTGATGCCCTACGACGCCGACAAGAAGCGTGGCAGCCGCATCGCCCGCACCGAAAACAACGGCAAGACCGTCCGGGTCCTCAAGACCTCCGGCAAGGTGATGGACTAAGGAGTTACACCATGGCTAATCTCAAAGAGACCTACACGAAGGAACTCGCGCCCGCGCTCCAGAAGCAGCTCGGCGTGAAGAATCCGATGCTGGTGCCCCGCCTGACGAAGGTCGTGATCAACATGGGCTTCGGCATTGTCGAGAAGGACACCCAGAAGCAGCTCGTCCATGACCTCGAGGCCATCACCGGTCAGAAGGCCATGCTCTGCAAGGCCCACAAGAGCATCTCCAACTTCAAGCTCCGCGAAGGCATGGTCATCGGCGCCAAGGTGACCCTCCGCGGCACCCGCATGTACGACTTCGTCGAGCGTTTCGTCAATGTCACGCTCCCGCGCATCCGTGACTTCCGCGGCGTGCCGAACCGCGGGTTCGACCAGGCCGGCAACTACACCATGGGCCTGAAGGAATACGTGACCTTCCCGGAAATCACCGCCGTCAGCACGGCTTCGGGCATGGACATCACCTTCGTCACCACCGCGCGTGACCGCAACGGCGCCAAGGCGCTGCTTGAGGCCCTCGGAATGCCCTTCATGGGTCGCTAAGGAGTAAGACAATGGCTAAAACCAGTTTGATCGTCAAAGCCTCGCGCCAGCCGAAGTTCGGCGTCCGCGCGTACACGCGTTGCTCCCGCTGCGGCCGTCCGCACGCGGTCCTTCGCCGTTTCCGCCTCTGCCGTCTCTGCTTCCGCGAGATGGCGCTGCGCGGCGAAATCCCCGGCGTCACCAAGGCCAGCTGGTAATCAGGAGGACCAAGAACCATGATGACTGATCCTATTTCCGATATGCTGGTGCGCATCCGCAACGCGCAAAAGGCCCGCCATCCCGAGGTCTCCATGCCCGGGTCGCGTATCAAGGCCGAAATCGCCCGCGTCATGAAGGAAGAGGGCTATATCGCCGACTTCTCCATGGCCGCCGACGTCCGCCGTACGCTCACCATCGAGCTCAAGTACAGCGACCGTGCCGAGCCCGCCATCCGCGGCCTCGAGCGTGTCTCCCGTCCCGGTCTGCGCCGCTTCTGCGGCTATACCGATATCCCCAAGGTCCTCGGCGGTCTGGGCACGGCTGTGCTCTCCACCTCCGGCGGCATCATGAGCGGCAAGACGGCCCGCGCCCGCAAGCTGGGCGGCGAGTTGCTCTGCACCATCTGGTAAAGGAGGACGCGTATGTCTCGTATCGGTAAGCAACCCATTACCATCCCCGCCGGCGTCACCGTCACGGTGAACGGCACCGAAGTCACGGTCAAGGGCCCCAAGGGCGAATTGACCCGCGTCTTCCAGAAGGGCATCACGGTCGCCGTCCAGGGCACCGAGGTCATCGTGACCCGTGCCGACGACTCCCGTCCCCAGCGCAGCTACCATGGCCTGACCCGCACCCTGATCAAGAACATGATCGAGGGCGTCACCCAGGGTTACGTCAAGGAACTCGTGATTGAAGGTACCGGCTTCAAGGCCGCCGTCCAGAACGGCAAGGCGATCCTCACGCTGGGCTTCGCCTCCCCGAAGGAATACACCATTCCGGCCGGCTGCACCGTCTCCGTCACCGCGGACGTCAACCTGAAGGTCGAGGGCATCGACAAGGAAGTCGTCGGCGAAGCGGCCGCCCGCATCCGTTCCTACTATCCCGCCGAACCTTACAAGGGCAAGGGCATCCGTTACAAGGACGAGAAGATCCGCCGTAAGGAAGGCAAGACCGTCGCCTAAGGCGGCGTAATGCAGGAGCATTGACAATGAGTGTTAAAAACCGCAAAGAACAGCGCCTCCGCCGTCACCTTCGCATCCGCCGTCAGATCGGCTGCGGCACGGCGACCCGCCCGCGTATGGCGATCTTCGTCTCGAACCGCCACATGTATGTGCAGTTCATCGACGACACCGCGTCCGTGACGCTGGCCTCCGCGGCCACCGGCAAGGATGAGCCGTGCAACGTCGCCAGCGCCAAGGCGCTCGGTGAGAAGGCCGCCCAGGCCGCTCTGGCCAAGGGTATCACGACGGTCCTGGTGGACCGTGCCGGTTTCCAGTACCACGGTCGTGTGAAGACCATCGTTGAGTCCGCACTCGCCGCCGGCCTCGCGACCGCTGCCAAGACGGAGGAAGCGTAATGTCCGATCGTATCAACCGCACCCGCGACGAACAGCCCGAGCTCGACGAGCACGTCGTTTTCGTCAACCGCTGCGCCAAGGTCGTCAAGGGCGGCCGCCGCTTCAGCTTCTCCGCCGTCGTCGTCGTCGGTGACCGCAACGGTCGCGTCGGCTTCGGCTTCGGCAAGGCCAACGAAGTGGCCGATGCCATCCGCAAGGGCACCGACGCCGCCCGCAAGGCGATTCGTCCGGTCTGCGTGAAGGGCTCTTCCATCCCGCACGAAACCTACGGTGAGTGCGACGGCGGCAAGGTCCTCCTCAAGCCCGCTCCCGACGGTACCGGCATCATCTGCGGCGGCGGCATGCGCCCCGTCCTCGAGGCTGCCGGCATCAAGGATGTCGTCGGCAAGTCGCTCGGCTCGAAGAACCGCCTGAACGTGGTCAAGGCTACGATCGACGCGCTCTCCAAGCTGCGTTCGGCCGAAGCCATCGCCGCCCTGCGTGCCTGATTTTGCGCGGGCGGGGCCTCCCCCGCCCGCCCACAGAAAGGATTTCCGACAATGGATCTCTCTACTCTCACCAATACCCCCGGCGCCCGCAAGTCCCGCAAGCGCGTCGGCCGCGGCATGGGCTCGGGTACCGGCAAGACCTCTACCCGCGGTCACAAGGGCCAGGGCTCCCGCAAGGGCCACAAGCAGAAAATCGGCTTCGAAGGCGGCCAGATGCCCCTCATGCGCCGTCTGCCCAAGCGTGGGTTCAAGAACCCGAACCGCATTCCCTTCTACGGCGTCAACGTCGGTGAACTGGATCGCTTCGAGGACGGCGCGACGGTGGACATCGACGTCCTTCTCGCCGCCGGTTTCGGTTACCGCGCCGCCAAGTGCGCCGGCATCAAGATTCTTGGTGACGGCGAGCTGACGAAGCGCCTGACCGTGAAGGCCTCCGCCTTCTCGGCGACCGCCAAGGCCAAGATTGAGGCCAAGGGCGGTACCTGCGAACAGATCTGAGGTTCGCCTAATCCCGGTCCGCGGCCCGATTTGGGCCGTCGGACCGGCCCCTTTTTTATGACCCGGCCGGCAATGCCCCCGGAGGATGCCCATGCTTAAGACCTTTGCCAACCTTTTCAAAGTGCCGGAACTCCGCGCCCGCATCTTCTTCACCGTCGCCTTGGTGGCGATTGCGCGCCTCCTGGCCATGATTCCGACCCCCGGCGTCGACTGGTCCGCTCTGATGCAGATGCAGGCCACTCTCGAGGCCAACGCCTCCGGCGGCCTGATCGGCTGGTTCGATACCTTCACCGGCGGCGGCCTGACGAACTTCTCGGTCGGCACGCTCTCGATCTGGCCCTACATCTCGGCCCAGATCATCATTCAGCTGATGACGGCGGTCATTCCCGCGCTCGGCAAGCTCCAGCGCGAGGGCGACGCGGGGCGCAAGACGCTCAATCTCTATATCCGCTGGCTCACGATCGCAATCTGTGTCTTCCAGGCCTTCATGATGGCCAATACGATGCTCAGCCCAGAGCGCCTCGGTGTGGGGGACATGAAGGTCGTGACGATGGATCCCTTCTGGTTCTACATCATGACGGTCATCGCCATGACGGGCGCCTCGATGTTCGTTATGTGGCTGGGCGATCAGATCACCGTGCGCGGCGTCGGCAACGGCGTCTCCCTGCTGATCATGATCAACATCACCTCCCGTCTGCCGGTCGCCGTGGCTGACGCGGCCCGCCGCTACTTCGGCGTCGGCGGCGCCGATGCCCAGGCCACCGTCTGGGAACTCATCATGCTGCTCGTGCTCGGCTTCGCCGTGCTCCTGGGCACCGTGGCCATCACCCAGGCCCTGCGCAAGATCCCGATCCACTCCACGCGCGCCATCGCCCGCGGTTCGGCCTACGGCAGCGGCACGACCTATCTCCCGCTGCGCGTGAACTATTCCGGCGTCATGCCGATCATCTTCGCCGGCCCGATCTTGGCGCTCATCGGCATGCTCTCGAGCCTGGAGGGAACCAACGCGGTTTCCGACACGCTCAAGCGCGTGGGTGAGACGATCGCCGACCCGGCGAATGCGACCCACATGGTCCTCTACGGGGCGCTGATCCTCTTCTTCACCTTCTTCTGGGTGGCGACGCAGTTTAACGCGATGAACATCTCCGACGGCCTCAAGCGCGAGGGCTCTTACATCCCAGGCGTCCGTCCCGGTCTGCCGACGGCGGAGTATCTCGACGGCGTCATGACCCGCGTCACGCTGATCGGCGCGCTCTCGCTGCTGGTCATCGCCATTCTCCCGCTGCTGCTGACCGCCGCGCGCGGCATCCCGAACGACATCGCCAATTTCTTCGGCGGCACGAGCCTGCTGATCATCGTCGGTGTCGCGCTCGATACCCTCCGTCAGCTTGAGGCTCAGCTCGTCATGCGCAATTACGACGGCTTCCTCCGTCACGGCCGTATTGCCGGCCGCCGCTGAGAACAAGGATTCACGTCATGGATATCGTCATTCTTCTGGGCGCTCCGGGTTCCGGCAAAGGAACCGTCGCCGCCCATCTCTCCGCGAAGGACGCCACGATTGCCCACCTCTCGACGGGCGATTTGCTCCGCGGTGCCGTCAAGGCCGGCACGCCGGCCGGTCTCGAGGCCAAGGGATACATGGAGGCCGGCGAACTGGTCCCCGATACCCTCATCGCGCGTCTCGTGGGGGACTACCTCGAGTCCAACGGTCAGCTGAAGACCGTCCTGCTCGACGGCTTCCCGCGCAACGTCGCCCAGGCCGACATTCTGGCCGACCTGCTGAAGCGCATGGGTCACACGCTCCGTTGCGCGCTGATGCTCGAGGTCTCCGACGCGACCGTCACGGCCCGCATCTCCGGCCGCCGCGTCTGCCCGGCCTGCGGGGCGGTCTTCAACGTCAACATGCTTCCTCCCAGGCAGGAGGGGATCTGTGACGCGTGCGGCGCTCAGCTGATCACGCGCCGCGACGACCTGCCCGAGACGGTGGCCCACCGCCTCGAGGTCTACCGCGAGCAGACCTTCCCCCTGATCGCTTACTATCGCGAGCGCGACCTTCTCAGGACCATCGACGGCGAGCACGGCGATGTCGACGTGAAGTGCGCTCACGTGCTCGGAGCGATCCGATGATTTCGCTTAAGACACCGGACGAAATGGCTGCCATGCGCGTGGCGGGTCGCCTTATGGCCGACTTCCTCAACGCCTGTTGCGCGCAGGTTCGTCCCGGTGTGACGACCGGAGAGATTGACACCTTCGCCCGCGCGTACCTCGGAACGCTGGGCGACGGCACCGCAGTCTCCGGTTGCCTCGGATATCACGGGTATCCCGGGGCACTCTGCATTTCCGTCAACGAAGAGGTGATCCACGGTATCCCCGGCAGCCGCGTGTTGCAGCGCGGCGATCTGGTGAGCCTCGATGTCTGCGGTTTCTATCATGGGTTCTGCGGCGACAATACCCGTACGCTGGTCGTCGGCGGACCCGAGGCGCTCACCCCTGACACGCGCCGGTTGCTGCGTGTCACCCGCCATTCGCTCGAGGCCGCGGTCAAGGCCATCCGTCCGGGCATCCGTCTCTCCGACGTTTCGCACGTCATCGAGAAGATCTGCCTGGACGGCGGCTGCACCGTCGTGCGCGAATTCACCGGGCATGGGTTGGGGCGTAACCTGCATGAGGATCCGCCCGTTCCCAACTACGGGAAGCCGGGCCGCGGTCCTTATCTTCACGAAGGCATGACCTTGGCCATTGAGCCGATGGTGTGCCTCGGGAAGCCCGCCATCCGGACCCGTGCCGATGGCTGGACAGTCGAGGCGCGCGACGGCCGCCCGTCCGCGCATTTCGAATACACCGTAGCCGTACTCAGGGAGGGCGCCGAAATTCTCACGCCGTGGTACGAGGCGGACCCGTGGTCCGAATCGTGGATGGCTGAATGAGAAATTTTCGTTTTCCGTTGACAACGCTCCCTGAAATGATGTATATTGAGTCACTCATTTTGTAAAAGGAACAGGCTATGAAAGTTCGTAGTTCGGTCAAACGCATCTGTGAGCAGTGCCGCATCGTGCGGCGCAAGGGTGTCGTGCGCGTTATCTGCACCAACCCCCGCCATAAGCAGCGTCAAGGTTAATTCGGAGAGAAAAACATGCCGAGATTGATGGGTGTGGATGTTCCCGGAAGCAAGCGCATCGAATACGCTTTGCGTTACATCCACGGTATCGGCCCCAAGCGGGCCATGGACATTGTTGAAGCGTGCGGGATTGAAATCGGCAAGAAGGCCGATGCGCTGACCCCCGACGAAATCCGCCAGATTGTTGCCTACATTCAGGAAAACTACCGCGTCGAGGGTGACCTCCGCCGTGAGGTTTCCGGCAACATCCGCCGTCTGATGAGCATCGGCACCTACCGCGGCAACCGCCACAAGCGCGGTCTCCCCTGCCGCGGTCAGCGTACCAAGACCAATGCCCGCACCCGCAAGGGCGCCAAGAAGACGGTCTCCACTGTCCGCGAAAAGTAAGCTTTAGGATTCCCACATGAGCGAAGAAATCAAAGAACAAGCGCCTGCCGAAGAGCAGAAGCCCGCTGTCAGCGCGGCTCAGGCCCTTCTCGTCGTCGACACCGCTTCGGTCGCCGCCGAAGCCGAGGCCGCCCGCAAGAAATCCAAGGCCAAGGCCATGCCCGCCGGCATCGCCTTCATCCGCGCCACCTATAACAACACGCTCGTCTCCATCGCTGACGCCCGTGGCGGTGTGATCTCCTGGTCCTCCGCCGGCAAGGCTGGTTTCAAGGGCTCCCGTAAGTCCACGGCCTTCGCCGCGACCATGGTCGCCCAGGACGCTGCCCGCACGGCTTACGCCCGCGGCATGCATGAAGTCGAGGTTCGTATGCAGGGTGCCGGCGCCGGCCGCGAATCCGCCGTCCGCGCGATTCAGTCCGTCGGTATTCACGTCACCTGCATCAAGGACTGCACCCCCGTTGCCCACAACGGCTGCCGTCCCCGTAAGCGCCGGAGGGTTTAATCCATGGCTCGTTATACTGGTCCCCGTTCCAAAATCTCCCGCCGCTTCGGCGAGCCCATCTACGGGCCCGACAAGGTCCTTGAGCGTCGCAATTTCGCTCCGGGTCAGCACGGCAAGAACCGCAAGCGCAAGATGTCCGAATACGGCGTTCAGCTCCGCGAGAAGCAGAAGGCCAAGTACATCTACGGGATGCTCGAGCGTCAGTTCCGCATCTTCTTCGAACGCGCCAAGGCGCGCCAGGGCAAGACCGGCGACATCCTTCTGCAGCTCTGCGAGACCCGTCTGGACAACATCGTCTACCGCCTGGGCATCGCCCCGACGCGCGCCGCTGCCCGCCAGCTCGTCTCCCACTGCCACATTGTCGTCGACGGCAAGGTCGTCAACATCCCGTCCTTCATCGTGAAGCCGGGGCAGACGGTGGGTGTCCGCGAGAAGAATAAGACCATGAGCGTCATCGTCGAGTCCATCAAGAACCCCCGCACTTCTGCCGCCTCTTGGCTGCAGTGGGATGAGGGTAACATGGCCGGCACGCTCCTCAGCGTTCCCACGCGTGAGGAGATCCCGGAAAACATCGACATGCAGCTCATCGTCGAACTCTACTCCCGCTAATCCCATTGCCATCCCCGAGAGGTATGCGGTGCGAGCCGCATGCCTCGGGTCAAGAAAGGACGGAAATCATGCCGATTCGTCTGAGTCGCTTTGAAATGCCCACCCACATCGTCCGCGACGATGCCACGGTGACCGACACCTACGCCCGCTTCACAGCCGATCCCTTCGAGATCGGGTATGGCCGCACGATTGGTAATTCCCTGCGCCGCGTTCTCCTTTCCTCGATTGAGGGCTTTGCGATCAAGGCCATCAAGATTGAGGGCGCCGCGCATGAGTTCTGCTCCCTGCCGGGTGTCTCTGAGGATGTGACCGATATCGTTCTCAACCTCAAGCGTGTCCTCCTCAAGAGCTTCACGCGTGAGACCCGTTGGATCCGTCTTTCCCGCAAGGGGCCCTGCGTCGTCACGGCCGGGGACTTCGCGGTCGACAACTCCATCGAGGTGCTCAATCCCGATCAGGTCATCGCCACCCTGGATACCGACGGCGTCCTCAACATGGAAGCCCTCGTTGGCGTCGGCCGCGGATTCTGCCTTGCCGAGGGGAACAAAGATCCCTCCTTCGACATCGGCGTGATTCCGATCGATTCGGCTTTCTCCCCGGTGACCCGTGTCAACTACGACGTGGTCAACACCCGCGTCGGTCAGCGCACGGACTACGAAAAGCTGATCCTGGACATCTGGACCGACGGCCGCGTCACGCCCGAAGGCGCGCTCAAGACCAGTGCGGCGCTGTTGCGCCACCACCTTGATGCGTTCCTCCAGGCCGACGACGACGTCCTCGTCTTCGACAAGCCTTCGTCCGCGGGCATGAATGAGACCGAAGAGCTCCGCCGCAAGCTCAATATGAGCGTCAACGAGATCGAGCTTTCCGTCCGTTCCGCGAACTGCCTCAACGGCGCGAACATCACCACCGTCGGCGAACTCGTTCAGCGCACCGAAGCCGATATGCTCAAGTACCGCAACTTCGGCCGTAAGTCGCTCACCGAGATCAAGGAGAAGCTCGAAGAGATGGGGCTCCACCTCGGCTATAAGTTCGATCCCAATCTGCTTGACAAGAATCCCAACGCCTAACCGGCGTTCATTCCCCAAGGAAAACGACCATGCGTCACAAAAGACTCGCCAAAAAGTTCGGCCGCAGCCCGGAGCACCGCGAACAGCTGATGCGTATGCTCTGCGCCGCTCTCGTTCTCAACGGCCGCATCACCACCACCCTCAAGAAGGCCAAGCAGGCCCGCCGCGATGCCGAAAAGCTCGTTACGCTCGCCCGCAAGGGTACGCTTGCTGCCCGCCGTCTTGCCGCCGCGCGTCTGCGCAGCCCTGAGGCCGTCAAGGTCCTCTTCGCGACCGTCGTGCCCCAGCAGGAAGGCCGCAACGGCGGCTTCACCCGCATCACCAAGATCGGTCCCCGCCGCGGCGACGCGACCGAGATGGCTGTGATCGAGTGGACCGTTGCCGCTCCTGCCGCGCCCGCCGCGGAAGCCCCGGTTGCTGAAGCCGCCGCTGAGTGAGACCGGTCTCGCAAGACCTGAAAAAGCGCCCCGAGAGGGGCGCTTTTTTCGTTTCTTCCGCTCCGAAGGGCATTCCGCCCGGCGCGGTCAGGGTGGGGAGACGCCGAGAAGGTCCCGGATGGGGATGCGGGTGCCGTCGCGGAGGATGAGGGTGTCGCTCTGCGGATCGATGTGGCGGATGCTGCCGGTGACGGTGCGCCGGGATCCGCCGGGTTTCCGGGGGTCGGGGACGAACCAGGTGAAGCGGGCAGTGCGTCCTGCGGAGCCGAGGACGTACCGCAGGCATGCATCCAGACACTCGGCGGCATCGGCCTCCGGAATGGGGCGCTCTTCGGTATGGCGCGCCGCTTCGCTGACGGCCGCGGCATGTCCGCTGAGGGCCGCAAAGGGGGAGAACCGGGCGGCCCGTTCGCTGTGCGGCATCTTGGGATAGCGCGAAGGAGGACGGGGCAGCTCGATGAGGTCGTCATAAGGGCCTTGCGGCGTCATGCGCGGTGTCCTCCGATTTGGGTGTTGCGCAGGCGGGCGGTGGCTCCCTCCCCGAGGCTCATGGCCTTGATGACGGCATTGCCGCCGAAGCGCCTGCGGATGTCGAGCAGCGCCTTTTGGAGGGCGGTGTCTCGGGCTTCTGTTTCGCGCTCCCGGGCGCGCCGTGCCTCGTCCTCCGCGGCCGTGAAGAGATCGTCCTGGGTGTATTCCGGCGGGCTGTCCCCGTAGCCCTCCGGATGGGCATTCCCGGCCGAGAGGGTCAGACGGCGGACGGTCAGGAGCGGATTGACGATCCGGTCAAAGAGGGGCATGACCGCGGCGGCAATCCGACGGGCGGATGCGGTGGGGGAGTCTATCCGGCAGCTGCCGTGGGCGGGTTTTGGCAGGGCGCGGCCGTAGCCGTCGGTGATGACGGGGCCGCAGTAGCGGGAGAAACGCTCGGGGTCGGTGATATTTTCAATGTCGTAGCCGACGGTCAGCTCGAAACGGTCGGAACGTAGGCCGCGGGCAACAAGATCGAGTGCCACGCTGTCGGCCATTTCGCGGACGACGAGGCGGGCCTTTTCGGTGGTGTAAGGGTCCATGAGGACCTGCCCGGCGCAGACGGTCCCGGCGGCCGGTCTGTAGGCGCGGATGTCGGCAATCGAACAGGGTTCCTCGCCCCAGGCATGGTCGATGAGGATCTCGGCCTCGACGCCGAAGAGCGCGCGCAGGAGGGGTTCTCCCCGCGGATCCTCCGGAGGACGGGCCGAACAGCGGGCGACGTCGCCTAGGGTGAAGAGGCCGTTAGCCTCGAGTTTGGCCGCCGTGCCGCGGCCGAAGCGCCAGAAGTCGGTGAGGGGCCTGTGCGTCCAGAGGACGCGGCGGAAGGTGGGAATGTCGAGCTCCGCGACACGGACGCCGTCGGCGTCGGGTTCGGCGTGCTTGGAGAGGATGTCGAGGGCAACCTTGCTGAGGAAGAGGTTGGGTCCGATGCCTGCCGTGGCGGTGATGCCGGTCTCTTCGCGGACGGCGCGGATGATGCGGGAGGCCAGAACGCGCGCGCTGAGGCCGTGGAGACGGAGATAACCCGTCACGTCCATAAAGACCTCGTCGATGGAGTAGACGTGGAGGTCCTCGGGCGCGACAAAGCGCAGGTAGACGGCGTAGATGTCGGTGCTGATTTTAAGATAGCGGGCCATGCGCGGCGGCACGACGTGGCAGCCGATGGCCAGGGTTGGGTCGGCGGCCAGTTCGGCGGCGTCGGCCGATTCGCCCGAGAAGCACCCGCCCTTCAGGGCCGCCAGGCGGGCTGCGTTGAGTTCGCGCAGGCGGGCCTGCACTTCGAAGAGACGGGGACGCCCGCGGATGCCGAGGGCCTTGAGGGATGGGGAGACGGCCAGGCAGATTGTCTTGGACGTGCGGCTCTCATCGGCCACGGCCAGGTGCACACCCAGCGGGTCAAGCCCTCTGTCGACGGCTTCGGCCGAGGCGTAAAAGGACTTGAGGTCAATGGCGAGATAGACGCGCTGGTGTTCCATGCCGACTGCGGTATTCTGTGGCTTCCCGGCGGGCTTTCGCGGGCCCTTCCGGCGCGATTATGGTAACATACCGATATGAAGAGCGAAACACCGAACAAAGCCGCTTATATCCCCCGCGCACGCCTGCTCGACCCTTCGATCGGGCTGGATGCCGTGGGTCCCCTTTACGTCACGCCGGAGGGGCGGATCGCGCCGGTTCCCGAGAAGCTTCCGCCGGCCTCGAAACTGACGGTGCTGGACCGCCCGAACCTGACGGTCGTGCCCGGCCTCTGCGATGTCCATGTCCATTTCCGCGATCCCGGCGCCACCGATACCGAGGATTTCCTCTCGGGCTGCGCGGCCGCGGCCAACGGCGGTTTCACCCGCGTGGTGACGATGCCCAATACCAATCCCGCGACCGACACGCCGGAACTCGTCCGCCGTGCCCGCGGCGCCGTCGGGCCCTGCGCCATCTATCCTTCGGCCTGCGCGACCATCAGCCGTTCCGGCAAGCAGTGCGCGCCGTTGGAGGCGCTGAATGAGGCCGGCGCGGTGGCCTTCACCGATGACGGGGCGATGATTGCCGATCCCGAGGTGATGAAGGTCGTCATGCTGCGCGCCAAAAAGCTTGGGCGCGTGGTGATGGATCATGCCGTGCGCCCCGACATTCAGAATGGCGGCGTCATCCGCGACTGTCCTGCCGCGAAGGCGTTCGATCTCCCTGTCTTCCCGGCCGCGGCTGAGATTGAGGCTGTGCGCGACGATATCGCGCGTTGCCGCGAGACGGGCTGTGCCCTGCACATTCAGCATCTCTCCTGTGCCGGCAGCGTGGAGCTCATCCGCGCCGCCCGTGCCGAAGGCCTGCCGGTTACGGCCGAGGTGACGCCGCACCACATGGCCCTCGCGGCCGAGGATATTCCCGGCAACGACGGCAACTGGCGCATGAATCCGCCGCTGGGCACGCGCGCCGATGTTGAGGCGCTGCGCGCCGGATTGCTGGACGGGACGCTGACGCTCTTCGCGACCGACCATGCTCCGCACAGCCGTGCGCTGAAGTCCAAGGGCTTTCGTTCCGCGCCCTTTGGTATCATTGGTCTGGAAACGGCCGTCGGCGTCTCTTGGGACGTGATGGTGCGGACCTGCGGCATGGCTCCGCTGACGTGGGCGGCCTATTGGATCACAAACCCCAACCGTCTGATTGGCCTGACGCCGCCGACGCTGCAGGAGGGCGCCGTGGCCGAATTCGCCGTGCTCGATCTGGAAACGGAATGGATGGTCGATCCGGTGGCCTTTGCCAGTAAGTCGGTCAATACGCCGTGGGCCGGCCGCGTGATCCGTGGCCGCGCGTTGGCGACCTACCGTAAGGGACGCCTGCGGGCGCCCGGTCTGGAGCTCTGATCCGGAGCCTCCGGAGAGTGTCTCTGACAAGAGCGCCGACGCGTCTGCGCCGGCGCTCTTTCGTATTCCCGAAGATCTCTTGGCACGCGCGTCTGCGACCGCGGCGCCTCCCGTGTCCGCGACAGAGGTCTGCCGGCATCGTCTGAACCGTGCGCGGACGGGATGGATTGTCCGTACGCGTCCCGTGGCCAGGGTACAAAAAAAGGCGCACCCGATGGGGTGCGCCTTTTTGGCATTCGGAGCGGATGGCTCAGTCGAGGTAGAAGACCTCGTCGCCAACCTTCAGGTCTTCCTGCTTCCAGTCGGAGAGGATGTCGCAGAGAAGGGCGTTGGCTTCGGCCGTGATCGTGCGGATACGGACTTTGCCGAGAACGGTGCCATTCGCGTCACCCGCGCGGCGGACGAGGAGCTCGACGGCAGGCAGCTCGCGGTCGCGGTTCTCACCGAGGAGTTCGTTGATCGTCTCATCGGAGACCTTGACGATGCAGAAGTTGTATTCGTTGTCAACGCGGGCGATGGTACCCTTGACGCCGGCGGCGACATTGGCGACTGCGGCGGAGGAGGCAGAACCACCTTTCTGGGCGCCACCGGTCTGGATGATCTTCTCGATGGTGGCCTTCAGCTGATCGCGTTCGGCGATGACGGTGTCCAAGTCTTCCTGAGTCTTGTCGAGGTCAGCCTGGAGGGAGGACTTCTCATCCTCAAGGATGGTCTTCTCTTCTTCGAGGGCGGTCTTTTCCTCTTCGAGACGGGCCTTGTCGGACTCGAGGCCGGCGATGGTTTCGTCGCGGGCGGCGATGGTCTTCAGGCTTTCACGGCCTTCCTTCTTGACGGTGTTGAGTTCGGTGATGGTGTCCTCGAGCTCGGTGCGGACCTTCGTGAGCTCGCCGCGGACCTTATTGATGCGGGCGCGCTGGTCGAGGGCTTTCTGCTGGACCTCCTTCAGGAGGACGTCCATCGGGGCGCCTTCCTTGGTCGGCTTGCCGGTGCGGTCCATGACGGGCTTGCCCTCGGAGTCGAGCACGTAGATCTCCTGGAGGTCGTAACGGCGGCCGTCGATGGAGTAACTCTTGTTATCCATCTTCTCAAGCTCTTCGTTGTACGTCTCCCAGAAATCGGAGCGGTCCGGCGTGATGTCGGCCGTGGCTAGGGTGACGGCGGAGATGTCACGGGCTTCGTGATTGCCGGCGGTGTTCTCATGCGGGGCATCCTCGGCTTCGAAGGTCTTGGCGACGGTGACGATAAAGTCTTCGAGAACGATGTTACGGTCAATCAGCAACTCGCGTTTGCCATAGAGGGCGTTGGCGAACCACAGGGCGACACCATTGAGCAACAGTGTGATGATAACCAGAATGCGCAAAAGAGTATTCATGCTTGTCTTCCTTCAGGAGTTGCAGATGCTTTTGGTCTCACAACGATTCATAGTTTAGCCCAATGCGATGGGAGACGCAAGCGTAAAGTGCAGAACCGGGCATCATTCCTTGCCGGAGTGAAAAAAAAAGATGCCATCCCGGGGGATGGCATCCTCAAATGGTCGGTCTCGCGGGGCTCGGACCCGCGACCCACGCATTAAAAGTGCGTTGCTCTACCAACTGAGCTAGAGACCGAAAAACGGGCAGAAGGATACCATACTCGGCCATTGCGGCGCAAGTCCTGCGGTTTGCCGCGGAATCCGGGGTGCGGTGAGGGGCGGATTGTGTTACACTTCGCCTGATTATAAGGAGTCAGGCATGAAGCCAATCATTGAGCCTCACATTCACATGATTTCCCGCACGACCGACGAATACATGGCCATGCGGGCTAACGGCATCCGCGTCTGCGTGGAGCCCTCTTTCTGGCAGGGTGCCAACCGCCGTTATGCCGGTTCGTTCTTTGATTATTTCCGTCTTTCACTTGAATTTGAGCACACCCGTGCGGCGCGCTTCGGTGTCGATCACTGGAGCGCCATCGGCATGAATCCCAAGGAGGCCGAGGATCGGGCGTTGGCCGACGCGGTCATTGACGGGATGGGCGAGTATCTCGACCATCCGCGTTGCGTGGCCTTGGGCGAGATCGGGTTCAACAATATCACACCCAACGAAGAGCACGCCCTCGTCCGTCAGCTCCGCATGGCTGAGGAGCGGAAGATGCCCGTCGTGCTGCACCTGCCGCATTTCAATAAGCTGAAAGGTATCCGCCGCGTGTTGGAGATCATTCGCGGCGAAGGCCTGACGCCTGAGCGTATCGACATTGACCACAACGTCGAGGAGACCATCGCCCTGGCCCTTGAGAGCGGTTGCTACGCCGGCATGACGGTCTATCCTTATTCCAAGCTGTCGCCGGAACGCGTCTCGGCGATGATTCGCGAACACGGCCATGACCGTGTCATTGTCAACGGGTCGGCCGACTGGGGCATTTCCGATCCCCTCTCGCTGATTCGTGTCGTCGAACGCCTGCGCGCCGACGGTTTTGATGAGTCGGTCATTGAGGCGATCACGCACGACACGCCAATGGCGTTCTATGCCGCTTCGCCTCACTGGAAACCTGATTTCGACGTTGTGCCGCAGGACCCGACGACCTTCCAGCGTCAGCCCTGAGAAAGGACAGCCATGGTCGAGGAGACCCCCTCAGAACCGGCCCCCGGTGAACCGGAACGCACGGAAGTAATCCGTCCCGACGGTGCCCCCCTCTCCGGTCCGCGACCGAACGGCGCGGAGCACCGTGGGCCAGCCGACGATTATGCCATTTGCGGCAAGATAGGCGACGGCGGGATGGGTGTGGTTTACCTGGCCCGTGACCGCCGTCTGGGTCGTTATGTGGCCATCAAGCGGCTCAACGAGAAAGCCCTCTCCGACCCGGTTCTGCGGCAACGCTTCCTTCATGAGGCGCGCGCCGTAGCGGCGCTCAACCACGCCTACATCGTGCACATCTACGCTCTCGGCGAGGACGCGCTCGGCCCCTACATCGTCATGGAATACGTCGCCGGCCCGACGCCGCAGACCGAGGTCGTGCAGCCGACGATGCCTGACGGCGGCGTCCCGCCGCCCCGCGGCCTGACGCTGGAGCAGTACATCGCCCAGAACGGCCCCATGACGGCCGACGAGGCCGTCACGATGATTCTCAAGATTGCGCGCACCATGGTCTACGCGCACAGCTGCGGCGTGATTCACCGCGACCTGAAACCCGCCAACATCCTCCTTGACCCCTCCTACGAACCCAAACTTGTCGATTTCGGACTGGCCCGTCTGGTCACCAATGCTGACAGCCCGAAGGTCGAGGATCTCACGGTGCCCGGCGAGAAACTGGTCAGTCTGGGTTACTCCGCGCCGGAACTCGAACAGGACGCCAGTACTTCCGACGTCCGCGCCGATATCTACTCTCTAGGCGCTACCCTTTACTTCCTGCTGACCGGGCGCAATCCCCGCTATTACCGCGAACAGGACGTGCCCACCTTCCTGCGCGAGGTGATGCGCCGCAGCCTGGAGACTGAACGCGAGCAACGCTACCGTTCCGCTCAGGATTTCGTCCGCGCCCTCTCCGAGGCCGCCAGCCACGGCAAGACGGTCGCCCCGACCATCAAGATGACCTGGCACTGCAAGTGGTGCGACGCCGTCAATCCCGTCACCACGAAGTATTGCGCCGAATGCGGCTGGGACGGCAGCGAACGTTGCCTGGAATGCGGCGCGGAGACCTTCGTCGGCCAGCAGTACTGCCCTTCGTGCGGCGCCGACCGCCGCATGTACGAACACGTCGCCTCCATCATTGCCCTTATCGACCAGGCTTGGGAAGAGCGCCACTTCGAACGTATCGCGACCATCGCCGGCCGCCTTCACGGTTTCGAGCCGACCGGCCCGACCGGCCGCCGTTTCCTTTCTGACGCCCATGCACGCGTCGAGGAAGCCGACCGCCGCATCGCCCGCCGCAACCG
Organism: uncultured Kiritimatiellota bacterium; assembly: GCA_944391065.1. Classification (GTDB taxonomy): domain Bacteria; phylum Verrucomicrobiota; class Kiritimatiellia; order RFP12; family DVOR01; genus Spyradenecus. The sequence goes on from CALXSH010000001.1 coordinate 71,636, forward strand.
TCTCTCGACCCTCATCCCCAACGAGCTGAAGGCCGAAAACTACGAACGCGCCAAGACCTTCATCGAGGAGTTCCGCGGTCTCAACGAAGACCCCAATGTTTACGAAGAGGAACTCCGCGAGATTCCCACGCTCATCTTCAACCGTGACATGGTGCGCATCCGTCAGCATATCCGCAACCGCGACTGGGCTTCCGCCCGTCATCTCGCCTCCGGCATGGCGGCGCAGTACGGCGATATGCCCGAATACCGCGATGTCCGCCGCGTCCTGCGCAATCACGACCTCCGTCGTCAGCGCCTGCGTTGGATATGGGTTGGCGTGGCCGTGATCCTGATCTATCTCCTGTCGCTGCCGCCCATGGCCCGTCTGGCCGGCGGTGTACTCGACGGCGTGACGGCCGTCCTTTACGCGCCTGTCCGCGGTTTCTGGTCGCTGCCTGGTCTCGGTCATGCCGGGGACGTCTACGTCGGCCTCTTCGGATACGGTTCGGTCGCGGACTGCTTCGCCGTCGAAACCGATGATGCCGAGCCTGACGCCGAGCCCGAGTCGGAACTTCCCGAGGCCGCCGCCGCGGCCCGCGCGGAATACAACCGCGTCCTGGCTGACCTTGAGTCCAGCCGTCGCAACGCCCGGATGATTCTCCTCACGCAGTACCGTCAGATATTGGCCGACATTCGTCTCCGGCAGCAGGAGCTCGGCAACTACGACGGCGTCGTCGCCTGCGACCGGGCCATCGCCGAATACACCGAGCACATGACCGTCGCCGCCCCTGCCGAGGGCGATCCGGAGAACCTCGAGCGCACCAAAAACCACTATCGCCAGCTCTACGTCGAGCATCGCCTGCGCTTTGTTCAGCAGATTGTCACCGAAACGCGCCGCTACCTGAAGACGCAGGATGACTTCCGCCGCGCCTTTACCCAGCGCGGTGACATGGAGTCCGCCGGTGCCGTCAGCCGGGAGATTGACCGTGTCCGCGCCTTGCCGCAGGTCATTGAAGCCGAACGCCTCTTCGCCGAGGAGGGTGGCCGTCCCGTGACCTCCGGTGTTACCGGCATTGTCGCTCCCGAGGACGCGGCCAAAATCCGCGACATCTACGTCTCCCTGACCGCCGAAATCGACGTCGTCCGCCGCGAGGCCGACGCCCGTCTGGCTGACTTGCCGGCCCGTTACGTTTCGACGCTCAACGGTATGAAGGAAGCCTACCAACGCTCAGGCGACTTCAACGCCTGGGAGGCCGTCGAAATCGAATACAAGCGCTTCCGGGACAATCCGACGGTCACTGAGGCCAATGTCGTCCAGCAGCCCGAAGACCTGCGCCGGACACAGCTCGCCTTTCTGGACGAGCTCCGTCAGGTCCATTCCGTGCGCGACAGCGCCGCCCGCACCATCTACACCGACTATGAGCGCCGCCTCGAGGAGTGGAAGGTCGAGATGACCAAGGCCGGCAACATGGAGCTCGCCGCCGCCATCAGCAAGGGCCTCGACGACCTCCGAACCAGCCGCGAATACCGGATTGCCTTCGGCCTCTCCGAAACGGCGGAGGAGGGGGAAAACGCCCCCGCCCCCGCGCGGACCGAACCCCGCCCACAACCCGTGAGTGCTCCCGACGCGCAATCCCCCGCTCCCGCCGCGGCTCCGGTGCCCACCGCCCCGGAAACCCCGGCGCCCGTCGCCGAAGCCGCTCCCTGACGCCTCTTTCCTTTCCCACAGCCCAGCAAGGACCCGATTCCCATGCATGACATCGACGCCACGATTCTTGATATCCGCACGCTTCCCGGCAACTATGCCGTGCTGACCCTCGATGCCCCGGCCATCGCAGCCGAGGCCCGGCCTGGTCAGTTCGTTCATGTGCGCGTGCCGACGCTTGAGCCCTCCCGGCTGCGGCGGCCCTTCAGTATCTATGACGCCGATCCTGCGGCGGGCCGCCTCTGGATCCTGTACAAGAACGTCGGTCTCGGCACTGCCGCGCTTGCCGCGCTGCCCGCAGGCACTCGGCTGCGGGTGCTTGGCCCCGTCGGCACGGCCTTCCCGCTCGACCCGAAAGGGGCGCCCTACCTCGTCGCGGGTGGCTACGGCGTCGCGCCGCTCTGGTTTCTGGCGACGCGTCTTCCGCGCAAAGGCACTCTCTTTGTCGGCGGCCGCACCGCCGCGGATATCCTTGAAACGGAGCGCTTCGAGGCGCTTGGCTGGACCGTGCGCGTTGCCACCCAGGACGGTTCCCGCGGCCAGGCCGGTCTCGTGACCCTGCCGCTTGACGAAGCCCTCGCCGCCAATCCCGAGGCCGAGCTTTATGCCTGCGGCCCCGACGGTATGCTCAAGGCCGTCGGCGACCGCGCCATTGCCCATGGCATCCGCGGCTGGCTCTCGCTCGACAAGCATATGGTCTGCGGCGTCGGCGCCTGCCTCGCCTGCGTCCAGAAGATCCGCCGCAACGGCGTCGAACGCCTCGAGCGCGTTTGCGTCGACGGCCCCGTCTTCGAATCGCGTGAAATCGTCTGGTAAACCCCGGCAGGATGCAATGATGCGCAGAACCCACGGCGGCCCGCGGAAGGCCGCCTCCTTTTTCCCTTCCGCCGCGACGCTCCTGGAGCTGCTTCGCCTGCCCAATCTGTTTACCGTGCCCGGCGACATTCTGCTGGGCTGGACCCTCGGCGGTATGCGTGGATGGGTCCCGCTTTTCGGTATCCTTTCCTCCCTGCTGCTCTACGCATGCGGTCTGCTGCTCAATGACTTCTGCGACGCCCGTACCGATGCCAGGGAACGTCCCTCCCGTCCGATTCCCTCCGGGCGCGTTTCCCGTTGGTGCGTCCTGCTGCTGGCGGCCGCCTGCGCGGCCCTCGGTGTCGGCTTTGCCCTTCGCGGGTGGTCCGTCGCCGTCGGTCTCTTGGGGCTTATCCTCTTCTACGACATCTTCGCCAAGCACATTCCCGGCATTGGTATCCTCACCATGGGTCTCTGCCGCGGCACCAACATCCTCCTTGGGACCGCCGTCTCCTGGCCTTGGACCGACATGCCCATCCCCAATGGCCTCCTCCCCGCCGGTCTCTTCTTCACCCTTTATATTCTGGCCGTCTCGGCCGTCGCGCTGCGCGAGGCTGATCCGCGCCACCGCCCCTCCTTCTGGCTCCGTTACTCCCCTGTTGCGACCCTTGTCCTGCCCCTCGCCGACGCCTGGATGCGCGGTGCGGAGGCCGGTTGGCTGATGCCTGTCTGCGCGCTCTGGTTGGCCGTCTCCATCCGTCTTGGCGGTTCCGTTCCGGCGCAGGTCGGCCGCATGATCCGCTTCCTCGTGCCCCTTCAGGGCGTCTGCTGCCTCATCGCCGGCGCCCCCGTCCTCCCCATTGCCCTCACCTTCGCCGTCCTCTGGATCGGTGCCGCCCTTACCGCCCGCCGCTACGCCTCCTCGTAAACGGCGGTTCCCCAATATAAGAAAAGCGGGAAGCCAATCGGGGCCCGCCTTCTTCTGGGAGGTTGGGAAATGACCTGTGAGAACGTAGGCTTGGGCACGAAAAAAGGGACGCCGTTTTCGGCGTCCCTTTTGATTTGTCCCTTGCGGGGGCGACTTACATCATGCCGCCCATGCCGCCTTCGGGCATCGCCGGAGCGGGAGTCTTGGGCTCGGGGATGTCGGTGATCATGCACTCGGTGGTGAGGAGCAGACCGGCGATGGAGGCCGCGTTCTGCAGGGCCGAGCGGGTGACCTTGGCCGGATCGAGGACGCCGGCCTTGACCAGATCGACGAATTCGCCGGTGGCCACGTTGTAGCCGATATCGCCTTCGGCACCCTTGACCTTCTCGACAATCAGCGCGGCTTCGAGGCCGGCATTCTGCACGAGGTTGCGCAGCGGAGCCTCCATGGCGCGGCCGAGGATCTCGGCACCGATCTTCTCGTCGCCGGTCAGAGAGGCGGCGCAGTCCTCGACGGCCTTCTGGCAGCGGATCAGCGCGACGCCGCCGCCCGGGACGATACCTTCCTCTACGGCCGCACGGGTCGCGTGGAGGGCGTCGTCGACGCGGTCCTTCTTCTCCTTCATGGCCGCCTCGGTCTGGGCGCCGACCTTGATGACGGCGACGCCGCCGGCGAGCTTGGCCAGACGCTCCTGGAGCTTCTCGCGGTCATAATCGGAGGTCGTGGTCTCGATCTGGTGCTTGATCTCGGCGACGCGGGCCTGAATGGCGGAGGTCTGACCGGCGCCTTCGACAATCGTGGTGTTCTCCTTGTCCACGGTGACGCGCTTGGCGGTACCGAGCATGTCGGTCGTCACGTTCTCAAGCTTGATGCCGAGATCCTCGGAAACGACCTGACCGCCGGTGAGGATGGCGATATCCTTGAGCATCTCTTTGCGGCGGTCACCGAACCCGGGGGCCTTGACCGCGCAGATCTGCAGGGTGCCGCGGAGCTTGTTGACCACCAGCGTGGCCAGCGCCTCACCCTCGACGTCCTCGGCAATGATCAGGAGCGGACGGCCGCTCTTGGCCACGCCCTGAAGGAGCGGAAGCATGTCGTTGAGGTTGGAGATCTTCTTCTCGTAGATCAGGATGAAAGCATTGTCCAGCACGCACTCCATGCTCTCGGCGGCCGTCACGAAGTAGGGGCTGAGATAGCCCTTGTCGAACTGCATGCCTTCGACGACGTCGGAGGTCATCTCGGTGGTCTTGCCGTCCTCGACGGTGATGGTGCCTTCCTTGCCGACCTTGTCCATCGCATCGGCGATGATGGCGCCGATTTCGGTGTCGCCGTTGGCGGAGATCGTCGCAACCTGGGCGACTTCGTCGGAGGTGGAAACCTTGCGGGAGAGCTCGGCAATGGCGGCGACGGCGGCCGCGGCAGCCTTGTCGATGCCGCGCTTGACGGCTTGGGGATTGGCACCGGCGGTCACATTCTTCAGGCCTTCGCGGTAGATGGCCTCGCCGAGGATCGTGGCGGTCGTGGTACCGTCGCCGGCGACGTCATTGGTCTTCGAGGCGACCTCGCGGACCATCTGGGCGCCCATGTTCTCGAACGGATCGGGCAGCTCGATCTCCTTGGCGACGGTGACGCCGTCCTTGGTGATCTGCGGGGAGCCGAACTTCTTGTCGATGATGACGTTGCGGCCGGAGGGGCCGAGGGTCGTGGCAACGGCCTTAGCGAGTTTGCTGACGCCGTTGAGGATGGCCTGACGGGCGTCGCCTTCGTATTTCATCTGCTTAGCGGACATAATCAAAATTCCTTTCTTTCAAAAACGTTGTCGGTCTCAGCCGAGGATGCCGAGCAGGTCGTCGGAGCGGACGAGCTGGTAGGTCTCGCCGTCGAGCTTGATTTCGGTGCCGCCGTACTTCGGCAGCAGGACCTGATCGCCGGGCTTGACGTCAAAGGGGATTTCCTTACCGTCTTTGTCGCGCTTGGTGCCGACGGCGATGACGGTGCCCTCCATCGGTTTTTCCTTGGCGGTGTCAGGGATGATGATCCCTCCGCGGGTCACTTCCTTCTCTTCCTTGGGCTGGACGAGGACGCGGTCGCCGAGGGGGCGGATCTTGGGTGCATTGGACATGGTGTCGTTTCCTTTCTTTAGAGTGGGGGCCTCCCGCGCCGCCGGAGGCGGGCGGGAGTCGAGAAAATTACTTGTTCATCTTGAAGTCGGCATCGACGACGTTGTCGTCATCCTTGCGGGAGGAGGAGCCGGCATCGGCACCCGGGGCCGCGCCTGCACCGGCGGTGGCGCCTTCGGCGCCCGGCTGCTGGTACATGGCCGCACCCGCGGTCTGCAGGATTTGCATGAGCGCGTCCTGCTTGGCCTTGATGGCGGCAGTGTCGGTCCCCTTCAGGGCCTCCTGAAGATCCTTGATGGCGCCCTCGATCTTGGTCTTGGTGTCGGCGGGGATCTTGTCCCCGTTGTCCTTGACCATCTTCTCGGCCTGGTAGGCCATCTGCTCGGCCTGGTTGCGGGTCTCAACGGAAGCCTTGCGTTCCTCGTCCTCCTTCGCATACCGCTCGGCGTCGGCGCGCATCTTCTCGATTTCCTCCTTGGAGAGGCCGGAGGAAGCGGTGATGGTGATCTTCTGCTCCTTGCCGGTACCCTTGTCCTTGGCGGTAACGTTGAGGATGCCGTTCGGGTCGATGTCAAAGGTCACCTCGATCTGCGGTACGCCGCGCGGAGCCGGCGGAATGCCTTCCAGGTTGAAGCGGCCGAGGAGTTTGTTGTCGGCAGCCATCTTGCGCTCGCCCTGGTAGATCTTGATCTCGACGCCGGGCTGATTGTCCACGGCGGTGGAGAAGGTCTCGGACTTCTTGCAGGGGATCGTCGTGTTGCGCTCGATGAGCGGGGTGGCCACGCCGCCGAGGGTCTCGATGGAGAGCGTCAGGGGCGTCACGTCCAGCAGCAGGACGTCCTTCACGTCACCCTTCAGGATGCCGCCCTGAATCGCCGCACCGATGGCCACGACCTCGTCGGGATTCACGCCCTTGTGGGGCTCCTTGCCGAAGATCTCCTTGGCCTTTTCCTGCAGGCGGGGCATACGGGTCTGGCCGCCGACGAGGACGACTTCGTCCACCGTGGAGATGCCGGCATCCTCCATGCACTTGCGGCAGGGACCGACCGTGCGCTCGACGAGGCTGTCGGCGAGCTGCTCGAGCTTGGCGCGGGAGAGCTGCATGGCCAGGTGCTTCGGGCCGGTCGCATCCATCGTGATGAAGGGCAGGTTGATGTCGCTGGTCTGCGCGCTCGAGAGCTCGATCTTCGCCTTTTCGGCGGCTTCCTTGACGCGCTGAATGGCCTGCGTGTCGGCGGAGAGGTCGATGCCGGTCTGGGCCTTGAACTCGTTGAACATCCAGGTCATGACCGCCTGGTCGACGTCATCGCCGCCCAGCTGCGTGTCGCCGTTCGTGGCCTTCACCTCGAAGACGCCGTCGCCGATGTCCAGCACGGAGATATCGAACGTACCGCCGCCGAAGTCGTAAACCGCAATCTTCTCGTCTTTCTTCTTGTCCAGCCCGTACGCCAGCGAAGCGGCGGTCGGCTCGTTGATGATGCGCAGGACCTCAAGACCGGCGATCTTGCCGGCGTCCTTGGTGGCCTGACGCTGCGAATCGTTGAAGTAGGCCGGCACCGTGATGATGGCCTGCGTGATGGGCTCGCCCAGACGCGCCTCGGCATCGGCTTTCAGCTTGGCCAGAATCATGGCCGAAATCTCGGGCGGGGAAAAGGTCTTGTCCCCGACCTTGATGGCCGCGTCGCCGTTGGCCGCGCGGACCACCTCGTACGGCACCATGGAGATTTCCTTCTGCATCTCATCGAACTTGCGCCCCATGAAACGCTTCACGGAATAGATGGTGCCCTTGGGGTTCATCACGGCCTGACGCTTTGCCGGCAGACCGACCAGACGCTCCCCGTTCGCCGTGAAGGCCACCACCGACGGCGTCGTGCGCTGCCCTTCGGCATTTTCCAGCACGTGCGCCTCGGTACCTTCCATAACGGCCATGCACGAATTCGTCGTGCCCAAATCGATACCCAGAATCTTGCTCATAAGTGTGTTCCTTTCTTCGCGGACCATCCGCTCCGGCGGACTATCCGCACGTTTGACTGTTCTAATGCAAACGCCGTGCCAAATGTGCAGTGCCGTCGGGAACGGTGCGTTCCGGCCTTGTTCTTTGGCAGACTTTGTCACAGAGTGTGCCAAGGCACGCCGTCGGGTGTGTCACGGTGGCACGTCACGAAAACGGGGAGACGGCTCGGCCGCCTCCCCGTTTTGGGCTTTGTGTCAGAATGTGACTCAGGAGAGTTTCTTCTTGCCTTCGAAGTAAGCCTCGATCTCTTCAAGCGTGCGGCCCTTGGTCTCGGGCAGGAAGAAGACCGCGGTAATCCAGTAGATCACGGTGCAGCCCGCGCAGAAGAAGAAGATCGTGGAGTAACCCCAGTGGGCGACAACGCTAAGGAAGGCGCCGGCGATCACGGTGGAAACACCCTGGTTGATCAGCAGGGCGATCGACATGCCCATCGAGCGGATGCGGTTGGGCATGAGCTCGGAGAGCGCCAGCCAGACGCAGACGCCCGGGCCGATGGCATAGGTCGAGATGAAGATTGCGAAGAAGATCGTCACCAGCCAACCGTTGCCGGAGGAGGGCACCGGACCGACCGAGATGCTCTTCAGCTCAAAGAGCGGAGCGCCCTCGGCTTCCTTAGGAGCGGCCGGTGCGGCAGCCTCAGAGGCCTTGAGTTCGACGGGCTCGGACTCAACCTTTTTCGTGAAGGTGAGCTCGGAGCGCCAAGTCTCCATCTGCCGTTCCCACGCCTTCACCTCCTCTGCGGAAGCCGTTGCGGCGGGCTTCTCGGGAGCCGGGTGGACGACGATGTACTTGAAGTTGATGTCGCCGTTCTCGGTGAAGACAATCTTGACCTGGGTCGGCTCAAACGTCGTGGCCCCAGTCAGCTTCATAATCGTCTCGGGCGTGAATTCGGCGTGGACGTCGGCAATATGGTGAACCATCGTCGTCTCACTGGTCACGGTCTTCGACTCACCGGTTTTGTCGTTGACGGTGGTGACGGTGGGATTGGGACTCTTGCTGTAGACGGTGTAGGTGTCGATATAGTCCGCCGGATTGAAGGCGACGGAATCCATCTTACGCTCGGAATTGAGGAAGAGGAAAGCCACGCCCAGCAGACCGAGGATGATGCCCGAAGTGCCGATCGTCAGCAACGCCTTGCGGCCCAGACGGTCGACAAGGAACATCGCCACCAGCGTCATCACCATGTTGAGCAGCTTGACGATCAGATCGCCGCTGTTGGCCAGCGCGCCCTCAAGGCCGGCCTGCTTCAGCACGTCGACGATGTACGCCAGCACGGAGTTGATGCCCGTCGCCTGGTTGCACGCCAGAATGACCACGGCCAGCACGAACGGCACGATGTACTTCTTCTGGAGGAGCGAGTCCTTCGGCTTGTCGGCAACAACCTTTTCGGCGTCGGCCTCGGCCTTGTCGGCCGTGCCCATTTCGTCGAATTCGGTTTTCGCCGCCTCAGGCCCGCGCGAACGGGTAAGGGCTGCCAGCGCCGCCCCGAATTTCTTGCGGCGGTAGAGCCAACGGGGAGAATCGGAAATCGCCAGCGCGCCGACCGAGAAGACCAGCCCCGGCACCGCGCAGGCCCAGAAGATCGCTCGCCAAGCGAATTCTTTGGCTGCGAAGACGTCGGCGGCGGTACCCGTCTCGGCAACCGTCTCCACGTGACTGGCGAAGCAGATGCCCACGACAGCCGCGAAGACGAGGCCGACTGTCAGCATGAACTGGAACATACCGGTGCCGAAGCCGCGCTTGTCGGCCGGCAGGCACTCCGCCAAGTAGAGCGGCACGACCACGCCGATGAAGCCGGCGGCGGCGCCCTGCAGGATGCGACCTGCCACGAGCCACTCAAAGCCCGTCGGGATACAGATCACCGGAACGCTCAGCACGAAGCAGACGCCAGAGACGATCATCATCCATTTGCGGCCGAAAATATCCGCCAGCGTACCGGCAAAGAGCGAGGAAAGCACCGAGCCGAGCAGCACGGCAGCCACGACGAAGGAGAGCTGGGCGGCCGTGTACGGGGTCGTGGCCTGGAGGTACGGCAGCGCACCCGCGATGACGCCGACGTCGATACCGTAGAGCAGGCCGCCGAGACCGGCGATGAAGAGTAGATACTTATTGTAAAAAGCAGTGGTCATGTCTGGCCCCTTTTTCTGTCTGATGCGATAGCACAATGGCCTGCGCGCCGGGGGATCCCCCGGCGCGCAGGACGGACATCAGCACTCGGGGAGCGAGGCGGCGGCCGCGGACTGGCCGAGGCGGCGGACCTGCTCATCCGGCATGAAGATGTCGATGTTGTAGGTCGGGAATTCCTCCTTCAGCACCTTCTTGGCGGTGGTGAGGATGAGGTCGCCGCCCTTGCCCGAGGAGACGCGCCCCAGGAGCATAAGGGAGGTGTAGTCGTAGAATTCGGCGTACCAGGGCAGCGTGTAGCCGAGGTAGATGCCGATGGCCTCGTAGATCTGCACGGCGACGGGGTCGTCGGCTTCCATGGCCTTCTGGACCTCCTTCAGGCGCAGCGGAAGGGTCTCTTCCTTGAAGGGGAAGCCGGCCGCGAGGCCGAGCTTGTTGACCGCCTGCTGGGAGAAGTAGAGCGCACCGACGCCGATATCGCCCGACCACGGATCCTTCGCGGCGTCCTTATTCAGGTCGACCGGGGCAAAGGCGAGTTCGGAAATGCGGCCGGTGAGCACGCCCTTCTCGGAGTTGTCGATGTAGCCGACGGCTTCGGAGGTGCCCATGGCCAGGCCGATGATGCCCTTCTTGTCGAGGGCCAGACGGCCGACAAGCGCCGAGACGTCACCGTCGTTGGCCACTTCCATCGGCACGCCGTAGTCGGCCTTGAGGCGCTTGAAGAGGAGCTGAGCCTTGCGGTAGTCCTCTTCGCCCTTGATGCCCTTGATGAGACCGGCAAAGCGGAGCTCATTGTCCACGATCACGCCGGCAGAGGAGCCGCCGATGGCGTCAACCTTGTTGCCCGGCAGGTGGGAGATGGTCTCTTCAAAACCGGCCTTGATGTGGTCGTAGTGGTAGTTGGGATCGGTCGCATTGTAGGGATCCCACGGCACTTCCTTCTGCCAGACGCTCTCGCCGTTGACCATCGCGGTCAGCTTGAAGTCGGAGCCGCCCAAGTCGAACCCGATGCGGTTGCCGTTCATGTTGCCGCCCAGCGAGATGGAGAGATCATGGCCGGCGGGGATATCCTTGGCCGGGGTCGGAACGATCTCGAGGGGGCGGCCGTAGACCTTCTGGAAGAAGTCGCAGTCAAAGTCACGGGCGCCGCCGGGCTGATAATCGGCGACGATCTTGGCCGTGACGTTGGCCGGGGCGTCAATCATGACCTTGTAACCGCCTGCGGACCAGAGCATGAACTTGACGATGCGCTCGACGAAGCAGGCAAAGCCGTCGCACTCAAGAGCCGACTTGGGGTAGGGGAGGTCGTAACGGTTGACGGCGCCGTTGTCGCGTTCGATGGCGATGACGACGGTCCCGGCCGGATCCTTGGCCGCGGCCTCACGGAGGGCGCGAAGCTTCAGGAAGGCCGGCTTGAAGCCGGGATCAAAGGGCGGAACAAACTTGACGGAATTGCATGTGCAGGACATGGGATGTACTCCTTTGGGTTTTGTCAGAAGCGGCATCAGACGCTCAGCTGCTTGCCGGCCTTGGCATTTTCGTCGATGTCGAGCTTCACCGTCTCAATGCCGAGCGGCTTGATCTCGTCCTTCCAGGCACCGCGGGTGAAGTCCGGGACGATGACGGGGGCGCCGTCATTGGCGTTCGAGACCTCGGTGAGCTCGGCCAGAACGGACCACTGGCAGGACTCGTAGACGTTGATGTCGAGCGGGAGGCCGTTCTGCAGGCAGTAGCAGAGGCGCAGGTCCATCAGGAAGTCCATGCCGCCGTGACCGCCGAGCTTCTTGGCGATTTCGCCGCTGTCGCGCCACAGGGGGTGACGGTACTTGGCGATGAGCTCGGACATCTGGGCCGGCGAAGCCCAGCCGAGGTGGGGCGCCTGGTAATCCTGGTCGAGGGCAATCTGCAGGGGATAGTCCTTGAGAATGCCCTTCGTGCCGCTGATGAGGTTGATGCGGGTGTAGGGGCGCGGGCTGGTGGTGTCGTGCTGGATCATGATGGTGCGGCCGAGTTCGGTCTTGATGACGGCCGTGGACATATCGCCCTGCTTCCAGGGGCCCAGCAGGGCATCCTTGGTGGAGAGGCCGTACTTGTCCTTGTCCGCAAAGGTCTCGGACTTGGCGGCAATCGCGTCGATGCGGGCCTGATGGTGCTTCACGTATTCGGAGAAGCCGAATTCGCCGGAGTTCAGGCAGGTCAGGACGCGCATCTGGTCGCCGCGGCCGACGTTCATGTACTGGCAGATCGGGCCCAGACCGTGGGTGGCGTAGGGGTTGCCGCCGTGGAGGGTGTTCCACTTCAGGCGCCAGAAGGCCTCGTAGGAGCCTTCCACGAAGTTCCAGCCACGCAGGTCATGGATGTAGGCGCCTTCGCCGTGGACCAGCGTGCCGAAGACGCCCTGGCGGGCCATGTTGAGGGCGAGCATCTCGGTCTCGCCGTAGCAGCAGTTTTCGAGGAGCATGCAGTGCACGCGCTTCTCTTCGGCCAACTCGACGATCTTCCAGCAGTCCTCGACGGTGAAGACCATCGGCACTTCGCAGGCCACGTGTTTGCCGTGCTCCATGGCGAAGAGCACCATCTCGACGTGCATCTGCCAGGGCGAGGCGACATAGACGAGATTGACTTCGGGATCCTCAACCAGCTTCTTCCACTCTTCGGTGGAACCGTAGTAGCCCTTCGGGGCGGGGTGGCCGTTGTCAGTCAGCCACTTGGACGGGCCGTCGACGCGGGCCTGATAGATGTCGCAGAGAGCCGTCACGCGCACGCCGGGGATGGCCGCCAAGCGGTAGACCGCACCGGGACCGCGCATGCCCAGACCGATGACGCCGACCTTGACGGTCTCCAGCGCGGGGCAGGCCAGGTTGCCGACGGTCGGATGTTTGCGCTTCGGGATGCCGGTGCAGCCCACGCTCAGGGCGGCTGCCGTCATGCCGGAGGTCTTCAGAAAGTTGCGACGGGAAGAAAGAAAGCTCATGTGAGGCTCCTTGATTATTGATTGTTGGGGATAAATGATGTCCGACGCGGAGCGCCTTTCATCAATTTGGGAGAATGATATACCCTTGGGAGAAAAAGGTCAACCGAAAGCAGCCGAAATCGTCTTTTTGCCGACGGCTGTGCGGGATCGTTCCCGGAGACGGCCTAGCCCGACTCCGTGCGGCGAATGAGGACCTCAGCCGTCGGTCTCGTCACCCGGTGCGCTGGCGGCGGGACGGCGGTCGGTGGAGGAGTTCAGCAGCTTGTCGTCGAGCACCGCGTGCAGGACGTCCTCTTGCGAGACGATGCCGATGGGCTCCTCACCGTCGCGCACGATCAGGATTTTGGTGGCCCGTACGCGCATATAAGGCAGCAGATCGTCGGCCGGTGTATCCCGCAGCACGAAGACCGGCGGCCGGCGCAGGTCGAAGGGAATCGGATTGGCCGTCCGGCTCCGCAGCAGGTCAAAGAGGTGCACGACGCCCAGGCAGCGTTTGCCGTCATCGCTGAACATCGGCAGGATGCGATGATGCGTCTGCCGGAAGACCCGCAGCACCGTCGCCAGATTGTCGCTTTCATAGACGCGGTCGACGCGGGCCAGCGGCGTCATGATCTGCGAGGCTTTGCGGATCTGCAGGTCCAGCACGCGCTTGATCATCAGCCGTTCAAAGGCCGAAATCTGCCCCTGAGCCTCCGAATCGCGCGACAGGAAATCGATTGTTTCGCGCGAGACGAAGGGGGATTTGTCCTTTGTGCGCGGGGCCACCAGGCGGGTGATGAACATGCACAGCGAAGCCAGCGGATAGAGCACCGTCCGCAGCACGAGAAAAATCCAGAGCACCCGTCCCGTCCGCTCGATCGGGCGTGACGAGAACCAGAGCTTCGGCAGGTATTCGCCCACGATCAGCATCATGACCGCGATGGCCAGCGTCGCGGCCCCCATCATCAGGTCACGGTCGTACACGAAGCAGTCCGCGATCCAATACGCGATGGCCGAGGAGATTGTCGAGAGCGAGACGTTGCAGATGTTGTTGCCCACCAGCGTCGTCGCCAGCAGACGGTGTGGGTCGCGCAGGATTGCGGCCAGCTTTCGGGCTTTCCTGTCGCCGTGGCGCATCCGGTGAACCAGTCGGTGGCGGTTGACCGAGACGATGCCGCTCTCGAAGCCCGAGAAAAACCAGCTCCCCAGGAAAAAGATCAGCAGCAGGCCGAGCTGTTCAAGCAGCAGCATATTCATCGGGAGCCCTCCTCGTCGGCATAGTCGTCCTGCGTGTCGGCATCCTCCGTCAGCGGCAGCTCTGTCTCGCGCGATTCCGGGTCGCGGTCCTCCAGCATGACCGAAATGATCTTGCGGCGGCGCATCTTCTGAACCGTCACGCGGTAACCGTCGGCCTCGACTGTTTCGTCCACGCGCGGGATATGGCCGCAGTGGAAGGTCACCCATCCGCTCATGCGGTCGGCGTCGTCGGCCTCCAGGTGGGTCCCCAGCTGAAAATTGATCTGCTCAAGAGCCGCATCGCCGGCCACGATCCAGCAGTTCGGGCCCTGCATCCGGATGTCCGGTGCCTCGGGCTGCGTATTGTCGTCGGTCTCCAGCGAGAGCAGTTCGAGGATGTCCCCGCGCGAGACGATGCCCGCCGTGCCGCCGTATTCGTCGGTCACCACGACCATCGGCAGATGCTGCCGGTAGAGCAGGATCAGCAGATCGTCCAAGCAGATATTCTCCGGTACCGCCGTCGTGCACCGGCAGCGGGCCGCCTCCAGACTGTGGTCGGGGTCGAGCAGGTAGCGCTGCACATCCACGAAGTCGATGAAATTGTCCGCCGAATCGTTCCACAGCGGCATCCACACGAAGGGCGAGCGCCGCATCTGCGACTCATGGATCGCCGGCGGATCGTTGACGTCCAGACCGATCAGATCCACGCGCGGGGTCATCACGTCGGAGGCGTTGAGCTCGCTCAGGCGCAGAATGCCGCTGACCATGGCGCTCTCCTCGGTGTCGATGGCGCCCCGCTCCGCTCCCAGATTCACCACGCTCATCAGCTCCTCGTCGGAAACGGACCGCCGCTCCGGCGTCAGGGACTTGCGGAAAGGCTTCAGCAGTTTGCGCAGACACCACGTCAGCGGATAGAGAACCGGAATGATTGCCACGAGGACCCGCGTCATCATCGGCATCAGCGCCTCGGCGTGACGGATCGCATACTGCTTCGGGCTGATTTCGCCGAAAAGCAGCACCAGCCCCGTCACCGCCACGATCGACGTCACCTCGACATAGGCCGTCGGAATCCACTCCGCCTCGCCGCACTGCGACACGAAGGCGAACCCCACCGCCGCCAGCGCCGCGTTCACGAAGGTATTGCCGATCAGCAGCGTCGAGAGCAGCACCTCCGGGTTCGCCAGCATCCTGGCGATGCGCCGACCCAGTGCTGGGCGCTTCTCGCCGATGCGCTGAATCTGCATCGGAGAAAGCGAAAGATAGGCGGTTTCACAGCCCGAAAAGAAGGCCGACAGGGCCAACAGAATAACGAACGCGAGAACGAAGAAAAGCAGCGTAAAAGTTGCCATATATCCTTACTGGATGGTGAAAACCGTCTCCATCATAGCAAACCGCCCTTTCGCTCCGCAAGGAGCGTCCCGTTTCCGCCGGCTGTCGGCGTCTCCAATCGGCACCCGCGCGCCTCCGCCTTGCGGTTCCTCCCCGCGGGCAAGAAAAAGCGGGGCGGCCTGAGCCGTCCCGCTTTTCGGATCGGAAGCCGAAGAGGCTTACCAGAGCTTGTGGGGATAGACGCCGTCGGCGATCATCTTGGAGACTGCCTCGACGACGATCGGCTTGTCCTGCTTGTAGGTCACGCCGAACCACGTGCTGTTGGTCGGGAGGACATCCACCGTCGCCTCGCCCGCCTTCACGAGTTCGTCGACGTAGAAAGGAATGTACCACTCGGCCTTCAGCTGACCCTCGTGCTCCTTGAACCATGCGGCAAAACGCTCCTCCATTCCGTCAAAGAGGGCGGGCGTGAAGCCCCAGAGATTCAGGGAAACGCGGTTCTCGCCCTTCAGCGGCACCGGATTGGCCGGATCTTCCTCATTCTGGATCGAGCCGTCGGGCTTGCGGATGATCTTGGTCATCTCGACCACGTCGGTCAGCTTGCCCTCGGGAGAAACGGTGCAGATGCCGCGTGCGACGGAGCCGTTGTCCGAGAGCGTCTGATCCAGACGGTACCCGACCATCGCAAAGCGCTTCGGACGGGCGGCCGTATCGACGGCGGTGAGGAACTTCGCCAGTTGTACGAACGCATCGGCGCCGTAGAAATCGTCGGCATTGATGGCCGCGAAGGGGGTCTTGATGATGCTGCGCGCGGAGCGGATGGCGTGCGCGGTGCCCCAGGGCTTCTCGCGCTCCGCCGGCTTCACGCAGCCCGGAGGCAAATCGTCAAAATCCTGATAGGCCAGCTGAATGTCGACCTTGCCTTCATACTTCGGCACGATCTGCTCTTTGAAAGCCTGCTCGAAATCCTTGCGGATGATGAAGACGACCTTGTCGAATCCCGCGCGGATGGCGTCGTAGATCGAATAGTCCATGATGGTTTCGCCGCAGGGCCCGACCGGGTCAATCTGCTTGAGACCGCCGTAACGGCTGCCCATACCGGCGGCCAGAATGAGAAGCGTAGGTTTGTCGCTCATGCTGTCAGCACTCCTTGAGTATTATTGGATGAATCCGAGCCCCTGTCGCGGTGTCGGAGATGATTGGAAGTATAGCGCACCCCACCGCGGAATACAATACGGAAGTCTCCGCTAGCCCTGCACCACGGAGGTCACGGAGCCCTCGGCGAGGCGTGTGGTGAGGAGATCGCCCGGGGCGACCCGGGCGGCATCGGTGACGGTGCGTCCGGCGGCGTCGGTCGTGAGGGAGTAGCCCCGGCGGAGCACGGCGTAGGGATTCAGCGCTTCCAGACGGGCGGAGAGGCTTTGCGCGGCCGAGGCGGCGGCCTCGCTCCGGCGGAGCAGCGCCTGCAGCATGCGCGGTTCGGCGTGGGGCAGCGCGGCCTTTTCGGCTTCGAGGCGGCGGCGCACCGCCGTCTCCATCCGCGCCAGCGTCCGGTCCAGCGCGCGCGCGGCTTCGGGGAGGACCGAGCCGCGGAGGCGCTCAAAGGCCAGCGTGAGCTCCTGCTGGCTGCGGCGGCAGCGCTGCAGGGCCCGTTCGCAGCAGGTCTCGGCCCGGAGCGCGGCACCCTCGGTGCGCTGGAAGAGGCCTTCGAGGATCCGCTCCGGGTCGCGGAGCAGCGGCACGGCCTCCGCGCCGCGGACTTTCTCGCGCGCGGCAATGAAGGCGGTCCGCATTGCGCCCATCAGGGCATCGCGGGCATGGGTGACCGATTTGACGAGCTCGTCGCGGTTGGCGCAGATGAGTTCGGCCGCGGCCGACGGGGTGGGGGCCCGCAGGTCGGCGACGAAGTCGGTCATGGCGATGTCGGGTTCGTGCCCCACGGCGGAGATGACGGGGATGGCCGATTCGGCGACGGCCCGGGCGACAACCTCCTCGCTGAAGCACCAGAGCTCCTCATAGGAGCCGCCTCCGCGGCCGACGATCATCGCGTCGAGCGGTTCCGCCGAGCCCGGGCCGAAGCGGCGGTTGAGCAGGCGGACGGCCGCGGCGATTTCCTCGGCGGCGCCGGTGCCTTGGACGCGGCAGTTGGCCACGAGAATGTGGAGATTGGGGAAGCGGCGCCCGAGGATGCTGAGAATGTCGCGCACGGCCGCGCCGGTCGCGGCCGTGACGACGCCGATGCGCCGCGGCAGCACGGGAATCGGCCGTTTGCGCGCAGGGTCGGTCAGCCCCTCGGCAATGAGCTTCTGCCGGAGCTTTTCGAAGCGGATCAGCAGGTCGCCCAGCCCGCCGCAGGGCTCGACGCGTTCGGCCACAAGGTGGTAGGAGCCCGAGGCCGCATAGACCGAAATCCGTCCCGTGACCCGGACGCGGTCGCCGTTGCGGAAGGCTCGGAAGTCCTTCTGGGCCTCGCGGCGGAAGCGGAAGAAGGCGACATTGAGCTTGGCCGATTCGTCCCCGAGGGTGAAGTAGAGGTGCCCGGAGGCATTGGGGGGGCGGCAGTTGGTGACGTCGCCCTCGACGGTCATGGCCGCCATGTCCTCAAGGCGCACTTTGATGCGGTAGGTCGCCTCGCTGACGCTGATCGCTTCACGCGCCCCGTGGGAGCGCATGGAGGGAAAGAGGGCGTCGTCCCGGTCCATGCTTTAGGCCTTTTCGGTTGTTTTGGCCTGTGTCCTGCGGACCTCGGCGTCGCGGGCGATGGCCGTGCGGGCCGTCGCGGTGGCCCCTTCGGCCTCGGCGGCGCTGCCTTCGACGCCGGCGAACTTGATTCGGTCCGCGGCCCCGAGAAACGCGCTCAGCACGGCGCGGCGTTCTTCGTCAAAGCCTGGGTCTGCCGCGAGGCCGGCGAGAAACTCCGGTGTCGTCTGACGTGTGGCGCGCAGATTGTGGCTGCGCTCGAAATAGCGGCGCACGACGCCCGTGAGCTCGGTGTAAAAGCGGTTGAAGGCCCCCTGCGCGATGAGACCCTGACCCAGCAGGCGGTCCAGCTCGAGCCGGGCGCGTTCTTCGGGCGGCAGGGTGCGTTCGTGCAACGCGCGGACGCCGCGGCGGAGCAGCGGCAGGAGCAGGAGGATCAGGATGACGCCCGTCAGCGCGGGCACCGTCCAGATGAGCATCGTCTGCCACCCGGGCGCAATCCAGACGGGCTTGGGTTCGCCCTCGGGCTCTCCTGCGGCCGCGGGCAGCGGTTCGGGTTCGGGGAAGCGCATCGGCTGCGTGGCAAAGGCCTTCTCGGCGCCGGTCTGCCGATCGCGGACGCGGATGACGAAGGGCCTGAGCTTCCACGGCCCCTCGGCTTCGGGAGCGAAGCGGAAGCGCCAGGTCTTGGCGACCCGGCCGCCGGCTTCCTCGGCGGCCTCGGCGAATTCCTCGACGGTGGCAAAGCCCGTCAGGCGGGTGCGGATGTCGGGGAGTTCGGCCTCGGTGCCCTCAGGGGTGACGACGCGGACGGAGGCCTCCAGCGGCCTGCCGTAGGCGAGGCGGTCGGCCTCGGAGGAAAAGACGGCCGAGCAGTCCGGCGCATCCAGCAGCGTGGCCTCAAACGCACGGAGCGGCACGGCTCCGAAGAGAAGTGCCGCTCCGACAAGCAGGATGGGCGTCCGTCCCGTCATGCGATCCCCAGGGCGCGCTTGGTTTTGGCCTCCAGCTTGTCAAGCTTGGCGGCGATTTTCGTCCGGTCGAGGACGTAGTCGATGAAGAGACGCCCGTCGAGGTGGTCGAGTTCGTGCTGGACGGCGCGGGCCAGCAGACCGTAGGCCGTGTAGGTGTGGCGCTGCGAATCGGGCCCGGTGAAGGTGAAGGTCACCTTGTTGGCCCGCGTCACGGGGGAGGGGATGGAGGGGAAGGAGAGGCAGCCCTCGTTGTCGGTCTGCGTCCCCTCGCTCTCGAGGATCATGGGGTTGAACATGATCAGCGGCATGGGAATCGCCGCATTGGCCTCGGCATACTCTTCTTTTTCGGCATCCTCGGGCACGTCGATCACGCAGAGCCGTTCGGTGCGGCCGACCTGCGGTGCGGCCAGCCCGACGCCGTTGGAGTGGTACATCGTGTCAACCATGTCGCAGGCCACCTCGATGAGCTCCGGCGTGATCACGGGGACGGCCGTGCACACGGAGCGCAGAACGGGGTCTCCCCATTTGTGCAGCGGCAGGATGTGAATCGCGTCGTCAGACTCCATGGCGGACCTCACTTCACGGGGACGAGGCGGTCGCCGCCGAAGTAGGGGCGGATGGCCTCGGGCAGGAGGACGGACCCGTCGGCCTGCTGGCACTGCTCGAGGATCGCAATCATCAGGCGCGGCAGCGCGACGCCCGACCCGTTGAGCGTGTGCACAAAGGCCGGCTTGCCGTCGGGCCCGCGGTAACGGATGTTGGCGCGGCGGGCCTGGAAGCTCTCAAAGTTCGAGCAGCTCGACACCTCCAGCCACCCCTTCTGGCCGGGCGCCCAGAGCTCCAGATCATAGCACTTGGCCGCCGAGAAGGAGATATCGCCCGAGCAGAGCTCCAGCACGCGGAAATAAAGCCCCAGCCCGGTGAGCACGTCCTCGGCGTCCTTTACGAGCTTTTCGAGTTCGTCGTAGGAGGTCGAGGGCTCGACGAACTTGACCATCTCGACTTTGTCGAACTGGTGGACGCGCAGAATGCCGCGCGTATCCTTGCCCGCGCTGCCCGCCTCGCGGCGGAAGCAGGGCGTGTAAGCCGTCAGCTTGATCGGAAGCTTTTCGGCGGGCAGGATTTCGTCGCGGTAATAATTGGTCACCGGCACCTCGGCCGTGGGGATCAGCCAGAAGTCGTCGACCTCGCAGTGGTACATATCCTCGGCCATCTTCGGCAGCTGGCCGGTGCCGACCATGGAGGCGGTGTTGACGACAAAGGGCGGCAGCATCTCGGTGTACCCCTGCTTCTGCGTGTGCAGGTCGAGCATATACTGAATGAGCGCGCGCTGCAGCTTGGCGCCCTGGCCGAGCAGAATGGGAAAGCCCGTGCCCGTCAGCTTCACGCCGCGCGGGAAATCGAAGATGCCCAGCTTCTCGCCCAGGGCGATGTGGTCGAGGGGCTCAAAGTCAAAGGTCGGCTCGGTGCCGACATGGCGGACGTCGCGGTTGCAGGAGCTGTCGGGGCCGGTGGCAATGTCCTTGTTGGGCACATTGGGGATGCGCAGCATCGCCGTGCGGAACGCCTCCTCCGTCTCGCGGATGGCCCCGTCCTTGGCGGTGATTTCATCGCCGAGCGAACGGATCTCGTCCTTCGCCGCCGTCACGTCCTCACCCGCCTTGATCCGGATGCCGATGGACCTGGAGACCTCATTGCGGCGCGCCTTCAGCGCGTCCACCTCAGTGATGAGCGTGCGGCGCTTCGCGTCCAGCTCCAGCACATTGTCAACCAACGCCGTATCCATCCAGCGGCGCTTCAGGCCTTCGCGGACTTCATCGGCGTTCTCACGGATCCGTTTGATATCAAGCATAATGCAGACTCTCTTTCAGTAAAAATCAATGTCCGATATTTAAGCACATTCCCCCGGAATACAAAAGCCGCGCAGGATAAGCGCCTCCCGGATGTGCTATACTGCCGGCACATAGTTTGGGATGCGGCGGCGGCCCTCCGGGCCCTCCCGCCACCCTCAGACGCAAAATCGATGCGTTTACGCATACATTTCGTTTTTCGGAAATTGGTACCTTCTGTTGCAAGAACGAAACGTATGACGGAGGCGCGTCCGGGGAACCATTCCCGGGCGTGTCTTCTCTTATATGTTTCCTTGCAGGGCCGTACCAAGCCTCCGAAAGAAACGTGGACAGAGAAGGCACGCCTTTTTGTGTTTTTTCGGTCCGCACCGAAAAGACGGGAGACGGGAATGGCAGCACAGAAAAGCGTTCTTTTTGTTTTGGGCCGCTGGGATATCGGCGGGGTGGAGCGTGTGACGGCAGTCCTGGGCAAAGCGTTGGCGGAGCGGGGCTGGCGGGTGACGGTGGTGGCATTTGAGATCGGGGAGAGGGACCTGCTGAAGACGCTGCCCCCGGAGGTCATGGTCAAGACGCTGAGCTTCCCGGTGGGGACGGCGGAGAATCTGAAGGCCATGCGGGCGTTGCTTCTGGCGCGGGAGGTCTCGGTGATCGTCAATCAGTGGGCGCTGCCGTACGGCGTGACGCGTTTCCTCAGGAGGGCTGCGAAGAATCTGGACGTCCGCCTGGCGGAGGTGCTGCACAATATTCCCGACAATAACGGGCGCATCGCCTCTTCCCGCGGTCTGAAACGCCTGCTGTGGCGCTGGATATCCGGGATGAACCTGCGCCTGAATTACCGGGCGTGCGACGCCTTCGTCGTGCTGTCCAAGCGCTTCGAGCCGATTTTCAGGCGGATGACACGGCTGGCGGACACCCCAAAGCTGCATACCGTCCCCAATCCTCTGACGCTGCCGCCGGGGAAACCGGCCGCCAAGGCCCCTTCGGTGCTGTATGTCGGGCGTCTGGAGGAGGTGCAGAAACGCGTCTCGCGCATTCTGGAGGTCTGGCGCGTGCTGGAACCGCAGTTCCCGGAATGGCGGCTGGACATCGTGGGGGACGGCCCGGACCGCAACGCGTTGGAGCGGCGGGCCGAAGGGCTGAAGCGGGTCCGTTTCCATGGGTTCCGGGACCCGACGCCCTTCTATGCCGAGGCGTCGATTCTCCTGCTGACGTCGGAGTTTGAGGGCTTTGGGTTGGTTTTGGTCGAGGCGATGGCGGCGAAATGCGTACCCGTCGTGCTGGGCACTTATCCGGCCGCGTACGACATCGTGCACGGAACCGACGGGGTGGTCGTCGCGCCGCCTTTCGACTGCGCGGAATTCGCGCGGGTCGTCGGGAATCTCATGCGGCACCCGGACCTTCTCGGCGGCCTTGCGACGGTGGCCTGCGAAGCCGCCCGGGGCTATTCGCTGGAGGCTGTCGTGGCGCGTTGGGAGAGGCTCTTCGAAGACCTGACCGCAGAAAGGAGCGTGTGCCATGGTTGATCTCTCCGGCTACCGGGAGACCAAACCGCACCGGCTCCGCCGGATACTTTGGTGCTTCGTCAATGCGACGCTCTTCCCGCTTCTGCCGGGCTGCGGCCGCCGGGCGCTGCTGAGGTGCTTCGGGGCGAAGGTCGGGAAAAGCCTCGTGTACCGGAGTGTCCGCATTTACGCCCCGTGGAACCTGCGCATCGGCGACTGCTCCTGCATCGGCCCGCATGCCGAGCTCTACAGCAAGGCCCCCATCGGCATCGGTGACCATGCCGTCATCTCGCAGGACGCTTATCTCTGCACCGCCTCCCATGACGTTGAATCGCCGGTCATGGCGCTTACGACGGCACCGATCACAATCGGCAACGGCTGCTGGGTCGCCGCCCGCGCCGCGCTTCTGCCCGGTGTCACGCTTGGCGACGGCGCCGTCGTCGGCCTCGGCGCCGTCGTCGCCAAATCCCTCCCGCCCAACGTCATCGCCGTCGGCAACCCCGCCCGCGCCGTCAGGCAGCGCACCATTCGTTTTTCACATTGAGGAGCAGCCTATGTCCGCACAGCTTCATTTGGTCTACGCGACGGATGCCAACTATCTCCTCCCGACGGAAGTGTCCGCCCGCAGCGCACTTGTCAAAGCCAGCCGTCCGGCGGATTTGGTTGTTCATATTCTCGATTGCGGAATTCCGGACGATCAGTGGGTATCTTTTGCCGGGCGGATGCCGCAGGCTGTTCGCCATCAAATCGATCTCTCGCTCTTCCAGCATTTCCGGAAGTGGCACGGCAGTCTCGCCGCATATGCACGTCTCTGCATTCCGGAGCTGCTGCAGAATGTGACGTGGTGCGTTTATGCAGACGGAGACACGCTGTTCGCGGATGACCCGTTCAGGCTGGAGCCGCTTTACGATCCGGGAACCGCTTTGTTTGGGCGTGCAGATCCCATCACAGTACAGCCGGCGTGGTTTAAGAAACATGGACTGAAATTCGGGGCATCCGTAAAAGTCCGTGGCAGTCAACCGAAGATGGTCATCAACCGATACATGAAGAACTTCATGTCTGAC
>CALXSH010000002.1 GCA_944391065.1 uncultured Kiritimatiellota bacterium
TTCGGTCTTCGCTTAAAGCGCTTCCCCGCTGCGCAGCCGGGCGAGAATCCCGTCGCATCCGGCATTGACCTCCCGCCACGTCGCCTCAAAATCGCGCGTGTACCACGGGTCGGCCACATCCCCGCCGGGCTCTCCGGCAAAATCCTTCAGCAGCCGGAGCCGTCCTTCGGGGTCCCCGCCGAAGAGGCGGCGCATGTCGGCGAGGTTGTGCCGGTCCATGCCGATCAGCAGGTCGTAGCGGTCATAATCCGCAGCCGTCAGCAGGCGGGCCGTCTTGCCCGCGCAGTCAATGCCGTGCGCGGCCAGAAGGCGGCGCACCGGCGGATAGACCGGACTGCCGATTTCATCGTCATGCGCGGCGGCCGAAGCCACCGCGACGCGCTCTTCCAGGCCGCGTTCGCGCAGCTTCGCCTTCAGCACGAATTCGGCCATCGGGCTGCGGCAGATGTTGCCGTGGCAGACAAAGAGGACCGAAATCATCGGATTCCCCGCGGTACCGTCTTGGGCTGAGCGCCCGTCCTCACCTGTTTTCATGCCGTCATCCTAGCAGAGGCCTCCATCCCTGACAAGGGGTGGCATCCCACGCCGATCGGCTTGCTGCCCCTCTTCCCGGAAGGCGTGGGTGAGGCCCGGAGCGGGTCACGGCAAGGTTCGGACCGCGACAAGGCCGCGGGGCGACCGAAGCGGGGTGGCCAACCTCCCGTGACAGGGCTCTCTTCAAATACTTCATATAGGTATGAAAGAGGCTTTCATACTGGTATGAATAGGATCTTCATACCAGTATAAAATAGGTGTTCATACCAGTATGAAGTGTTTCGGATGGGGTAATGTCCTGCAGGAAAAGGGGCACTGTCCGGTCGGGAAGCGGCCGATGCCCGGCCTGTGTGTGGATTGACGCCCGTGGATTGCGGTGGACAGCCAAGGCGGAGTGGGGGACCGGATTTGTCTTTTTGCGCGGGATTTGCGATACTCTCAGTGTTCTTAGCCATTACTTAACCACGGAAGGATAAAAGAGCATGAAGAAGATGGTTTACGGTGCGGTTGCCGCGATTGGCTTGCTGAGCGCGGGTTGCACGGGTTCGTTTCAGCTGATGCAGGCCATTCACAAGTGGCACACCGGCTTTGAGAGCAAGTGGACGGATGAAATCTGCTACGTCATCCCCGGTCTCTTCCTCTATGGGTGCGCGTGGGCCGTCGACACGGTCGCCTTCAACTCCATGGAGTTCTGGCTGGGTGAGAGCCCGATTGCCGTTCAGGCCGGCAATGCCACGGTGACCCGCTTGGATGCCCGCACGGCGCTGGTGCGCAACAACGATACGGGCGCGACCTACACGATGACACGCAATGCCGACGGTTCCCTCCTCGTGACCGACGCCCAGGGCAATGCCGTCCGCGCCGAGCGCGTCGGCTCCGTCCTGACGATGACGGCCTCCGACGGTTCCGTCCGCACGGCGCTCCTGAAGTAAGGCGCCGCGGCGAAATCAATCCGATCCCGCCGTCCACTGCGGCGGGGAGTTGGGCGGCGCAGCAATGCGCCGCCTTTTTTACCGATGACGAGGCGAGGTTGAGGATGAAGGCTGTCGTATTGGGCTCCGGAAGCGGCGGCAACGCCACCTATGTGGAGGCCGGCGGCGTCCGGCTGCTGATTGACGCGGGGTTCGCCTGCCGTACGTTGGAGCAGCGCCTGGCGGCCGTGGGGGCGTCGCCCGACGGACTGGATGGCATTTTGGTGACCCACGAGCACACCGATCACATGAAGGGCTTGGCCAACTTCGTCAAGCGTCACCCCACGGCGGTCTTTGTCACCGAGGGCACGGCCGCGGTCTGCGAACACCTGATGCGCCGCGCCAAAGAGACCGTGCCCGACTTCGCCGTCTTTCAGCCCCGCGTCCCCTTCGCCCTGGGCGACTTGACGATTACGCCCATTCCGATCAGCCATGACGTGGCCGAACCGGTCGGTTACACCCTCGCCGACGGGGCCGAGAAACTCGGCTACTTCACCGACCTCGGCATCGTCACGGCCGAGATTCTCGCGGCCTTTGCCGGCTGCACCGATCTCATTCTTGAATCCAATCACGATCCTGAGACGCTGCGGCGCTCCGGCCGTCCGTGGTCGCTGATTACGCGCATCTCGGGCGAATCGGGCCACCTCTCCAACGAACAGGCCTGCCAGGCCGTGGCCGCGGCCTGTCCGCCCGAACTCCGTTCGGTCACGCTGGCCCATCTCTCGGAGGAGTGCAACGACCCCGAGCTCGCCTGTCGCCTGATGACCGCGACGCTGCAGCACATCGGCCGCGGCGACGTCACGCTCCGGTGCGCCGCGCAGAATGCGTCCTGTCCCGTCTGCGGCTGTTGCTGATTCTTTCTTTTCTTTTTTGGAGGTATTCCCATGTCCACCCCACGCACTCCCGACGACCTGGCGGCCTGCATCGATATCGCCATGCGGCGGCGCCCGGCCGACACGGTCATCCGCGGCGCCCGGCTTTTTGACTTGGCCACGGGCGAACTCCGTCAGGCCGACATTGCGGTCTGCGGTGAACGCATCGCGGCAGTAGGGGACGGCTATGAGGGCGTCACCACCGTCGACGCCCGCGGCCTGACCGCGGTGCCGGGATTTGTCGACGCGCACTGCCATATCGAATCCTCCATGCTCACGCCCTACGCCTACGAACGCGCCGCGCTCCTGCACGGGACGACGGCGGCCGTCTGCGACCCGCACGAGCTGGCCAATGTCTGCGGCACGGCGGCGATTGAGTTCTTCCGCGCCTCCGCGGCGGGCATGGTGATGCGCCTTGAGGTTCACGCGTCCTCCTGCGTGCCGGCCCTGCCGACCGAGGAGGCCGGCGCCGTCCTGGACGCCGCTTCGCTGGCCCCCTACGCGGGAAAACTCGCCCTCTCGGAATTCATGAACGTCCCGGGCATCCTTGGCAAGGATCCCGATGTCCTGGCGAAACTCGCCGCCTTTTCGGACCGTCCCATCGACGGCCACGCGCCGTTGCTCGCGGGAGACGGGCTGAATGCCATCTGCGCTGCCGGCGTGGCCAACGACCACGAATGCTCCTCGCCCGAGGAGGTCCTGGCCAAACTCCGCGCGGGCATGACGGTCTTCCTGCGGGCCGGTTCCGTCGGTCAGGACCTGCCGCGGCTCCTGCCCATCCTTTCCCTGACTCACGCCGACCGCCTCTGTCTCTGCACCGACGACTGCAATCCGGCCGACATCGCCTCGTTCGGTTTGATTGACGCGGCCATCCGTACGGCCATTCAGGGCGGATGCGATCCGCTGGCCGTCTACCGCGCGGCCTCGCTGACGCCGGCGCGCCACTTCGGTTGGCAGCGGCGCGGCCTGATTGCGCCCGGGTGGGCGGCCGACATTGTCCTCATGCCTGACCTCGCCGAATGCCGCCCCGAAATCGTTTTCTGCCGCGGCATCCGCGTCACGGAAGAGGCCTTCGCCGCGCGTCCCGCGCAACCCTCTGCCGCGGCCTTCCGCGATTCGATTCAGGCCGGGCCCTTCACGCCTGCCGACATGGTCCCTCCGGAACGTCCCGAGACCGTCATCGGCGTCACCGAGGGTACGCTCCTTACCGAAGCCATCCCTTACGAGGAGGCCGGTTTGGATGACCTCGCCACGGTCTGCCTCATCGCGCGACACGGCAAGAGCCGCCGCATCGGCCGCGGCCTGGTGCGCGGCATGGGCCTGCGGCGCGGCGCCCTTGCCTCCAGCGTCGGCCACGATTCGCACAATCTCTGCGTGGTCGGCACCGAGCCCGAATCGATGGCCGCCGCGGCCAATGCGCTGGCCGCGTGCGGCGGCGGTTTTGCCGTCGCCGTCGACGGCCGTACGGTCGGGCTGCTTCCCTTGCCTTTGGGCGGTCTGCTCTCCGACCGGCCCTTCGAAGTGGTCGCCCACGAGGCCGCGGTGCTGCGCGAAAGGACGGCGCTGCTGGGTTCGCCCCTGGCTTCGCCCTTCCACGTGCTGAGTTTCCTGCCCCTGCCGGTCATTCCCGCCGCCCGCGTCACGCTCGATGGCGTCGTCCGCTGCTGAGGGCGCATACCCTTTGCGTTAGTTTCACTGAAAGAGGTTTTGCAACGATGCAGAAGTGTCTGATCGCGGCCGATATCGCCGATGCGATGGCCAACGCGTCCTGGATTCGCCGCATGTTTGAGGCGGGCAACGAACTCCGCCGCACCCGCGGGGCGGACAAGGTCTTCGATTTCTCGTTGGGCAATCCCGATGTGCCGCCGCCGGCGAAGGCCCGTGACGTCCTCCATGCCCTGGCCGACGACGCGGTCCGCCCCTGCGGGCTGGGCTACATGCCCAACGCGGGGCTGCCCGAATTCCGCGCGAACCTGGCCGAACATCTCCGGAGCGAACAGGCCGTGCCCAATCTTACCGCGGCGCAGCTCACCGTGACCGTCGGCGCGGCCGGCGCGCTGGTGACCTTCTTCCGCACCGTCCTTGAGCGCGGCGACGAGGTCCTCGTGCCTTCGCCCTATTTCGTCGAATACGGGTTCTACTGCGGCCACTTCGGCGGCATCCTGAAGCCTGTACCGATGAAGGGGCCTGAATTTGCCCTGGATGTGAAGGCCCTGCTGGCGGCGGTGACCGACCGTACGCGCGTCATTCTGCTCAATTCGCCGAACAACCCGACGGGCGCCGTCTACACCGAGGCCGACCTCAGGGCCCTGGCCGAGGCGGTGAACGCGCTCAACGCGACGCGCGAGCGTCCGATCTTCATGCTCTCCGACGAACCCTACCGCGTCTTTGCCTTCGACGGCGCGACGGTGCCACCGGTCCTGTCGCTCTCGCCCTACGCGGCCGTGCTGGGCTCCTTCTCCAAGAGCCTTTCGCTGGCCGGCGAACGCATCGGCTACATCGCCGTCAACCCGGCCTTGGAGGGGTGGGAGACGCTGGCGGCGGCGCTGACGATGTCAAACCGCACGCTGGGTTACGTCAATGCCCCGATTCTCGGCCAGAAGCTGGCCAACGCCCTTCTCGACGAACGCGTCGACCTGTCCGTCTACGACGCGCGCCGCCGCGCGATGGCCGAGGTGCTGAGCGCGGCCGGTCTGCGGTTCAGCATGCCGCGCGGCGCCTTCTACTTCTTCCCGGAGGTGCCGGGCGGGGATGACGTGGCCTTCTGCGGCAGACTGATGGAGCAGGGCATCATTGCCGTGCCGGGCCGCGGGTTCGGCATGGCGGGCTACATCCGTCTCTGCAGCGCGGTCGACATCGACATCATTCGCCATTCCGCGGACGGTTTCCGGGCGGCCTGTCGGTGAGCGCGCGCCGCGACGCCGTTTTCGCTCTGGCGCTCTGGCAGGCGCAGGGCACCTTCCCGACCGCCGCCTTGGGCGACGGGCCGGACCATGCCTTTGCGCTTGACCTCGTCGGCACGGCGCTTCGCCACCGTTCGGAACTCGAATGGCTCGTCGGGCGGTGCGTGCGCAGGATGCCGCAGGGGGAGCCCTGGGCGGCTCTGCTGATTGGGGCCGTGCAGCTGATTTTTATGCCCAAGGTGTCGGCGTACGCCGCCGTGGCCGAGACGGTGCAGGCGGTCAAGCCGGCCGGCAAAGGCGCTGCGGCGCTGGTCAATGCCGTGCTGCGGCGTATCCTGCGCGAACGCGATGCGCTGATGGCCGGCCTCGCCGCCCAGCCCGTGTGGGTCCGCCTGAACCTCCCCAAGGGGCTTTGGCAGCGTTGGAAACGGGACTTCGGCGACGCGCGTGCCACGGCCATGGCCGAAGCAACGGCGCTGACGCCGTCGGTCTGCGTCCGTCCGCTGCCGCCCTACGGGGCGCCCGCGGGCTGTGAACCCCATCCCGACGATCCGATGGGGACCTTCATGGTGCCGCACGGCACGCGCGTCGAGGCGCTGGAGGGTTATGCCGAGGGCCGTTTCGCGGTGCAGGACCCCGCGACGCGCCACGCGGTGGAGCTGATGGAGGTCCGTCCCGGCCTGCGCGTCCTCGACGCCTGCGCGGCGCCGGGCGGCAAGACTGTTCAGCTGGCCGCACGGCTGGCGGGGCAGGGGACCGTCGTCGCCTGCGAGAAAATCCCCGCCCGTCTGGACAAGCTGGCCGCGACGGTGCGCCGTTGCGGCCTGGAGGACTGCGTGGAACTCCGTCAGGCCGACCTGACGGAACCCTTCGAGGGCGTTTATGACCGTGTGCTGATTGATGCCCCGTGCAGCAATACGGGCGTCTTCGGCCGTCGCCCCGACGCGCGTTGGACTTGGTCGGCCCGCAAGACGGCTGCCCTCGTTGAGACGCAGCGGGCCCTGCTGGACCGCTGCGCGGAGCACGTGGCTCCGGGCGGCATCCTGGTCTACTCGACCTGTTCGGTGGATCCGGAGGAGAATCAGGCGCAGGCCGCGGCTTTTCTGGGGCGCCATCCGGAATTTGCCTGCGGGGAGGAACGGACCGAGTTCCCCGCCCCCGGTCATGACGGCGCCTATGCCGTGGCCTTCGTCCGGAGGCCGGCAGAGAGGTAAGGCGGCCGGCGCTGGCCGTATGTTCAGGAAACCGTAGCGGACAGAAAAGGAGGTCATTATGCTGTCACCCGAAGAGGCTCTGCGCCTTCAGCGAAAACTCGATCTGAACGAGCAATTGGTGTGGTGCGGCAAGCCCAAGCCCAAGGGATTCAACGGAACCACGCTGTCGATGATGCTCTTCGGCATCCCATGGACGGCCATCTCGGGCACCGTGTCGGGGGTGTTTGTCTGGCAGTCCTGGTTTTCCGAAACCGCGGAGCCGCTGCTTCCGCGCATTGGGCTCACGCTCTTCTTCGTCCCGTTCTGGATCATCTCCGCCGTCATGCTGGGGGCTCCGCTCTGGCTGCGGCTGCGCCAGAGGCGGTGGCTTTATGCCGTCACCGACAAGAGCGCCCTCATCGTCGGAGCCTTCCGCACCACGGTCTGGCGGCGCAGGGATATCGCCTGTCCCGACCGCGCCGATCACCGCAACGGGCTGACGGACCTTGTCTTTGCCCAGGCGGGGTATACGGTGAACAACCGCAGCGTGCCGACCGGCTTCCTCAATCTCCCGACGGCCGAGGCCACCGCGGCTGAGCTGGCCCTGAAGCGGCTGAAACGTGAAAGTCCGGAGGCGTGAGGCCGGAATCCGTCCGCGGCATAGAAGCCGCCGTGGCCTTGTCAGGAGGCCGAAAAAGAGGTAAGGCGCTGCCTGGACGTAGGTCCGGGAAATTGCAGCTGACGCAAGGAGGTCTTTATGCTCTCACCCGAAGAGACCCTGCGTATCCGGCGGAAATTCGAGCCGAACGAGCAACTGGTGTGGTGCGGCAAGCCCGAGCCCAGGGGATTTAACCGAACCACACTGAAAATGATGCTCTTCGGGATTCAGTGGACGGCCATTACGGGCGCCGTATCGGGCATGATCGTCTGGCAGTCTTGGTTTTCCGAAAAAGCGGATCCGCTGCTCTCGCGCATCGGGATTACGCTCTGTCTCATCCCGTTCTGGGTCATCGCCGCCGTCATGCTGGGGGCTCCGTTCTGGCGGTGGCTGCGCCAGCGGCGGTCGCTTTATGCCGTCACGGACAAGCGCGTCCTCATCGTCGGAGCCTTCCGCACCGCGGTTTGGCGGCGCTGGGATATCCCTGTCCCCGACCGCGCCGACCACCGCAACGGGCTGACGGACATCATCTTTGCCGAGACCCCGTACACGATCGACGGCCGCAGCCTTCCCGTCGGCTTCCTCAATC
This sequence comes from uncultured Kiritimatiellota bacterium, assembly GCA_944391065.1. GTDB lineage: Bacteria > Verrucomicrobiota > Kiritimatiellia > RFP12 > DVOR01 > Spyradenecus. Next base: position 7,721 of record CALXSH010000002.1, read on the forward strand.
TTCCGGCGGCCGAGGCGGCCGCCGCAGAGGAGGCTCTGAAGCGGCTGAAGCGTGCGCCCCCCAGAGGCGTGAGGCCGAAATTCCGGGCGGGATTTGACATCCGGAAGCGGAATAAGGTATTATGACGCGGTTTTTTTACCGAAAAGGAATCCGTTTATGACGATTGTGCTTGGCCTGTTGCTCGTGGTTGAGGTTATTGTTGCGCTGCTGATGGTGGCGGTGGTTATGCTTCAGCCCCCGAAAGATCAGTCCGGCGGCATGGGCGCTGCCTTCGGCGGCGGCTTCGGCGAAGAGGTCTTCGGCGGCCGGGTCGGCAACGTGCTGACGCGGACGACGGTTGTCCTCGGTATTATTCTCATTCTCAACAGCCTGTTGCTGGCTTACCTGATGCGCGGCGGCGTGAAGAGCGGTTCGCTGGCCGAGCAGGCCGCGGCTCCTGCCGTGCCTGCCGAACCGGCCAATCCCGCGCTCTGACCGCGCCTGACGAACGGAGGATTTATGAATCTCGAAATGCTTGAAAAGGCCCGTATCCGTGTGCCCAGCATCCCCGTGCTGGTCAATCTCGTCTCCCAGCGCACGCGCCAGCTGAACCGCGGTGAGCGCCCCTTCCTGCGCCCGCTCTCGCCCTTTGAAGACAAGTCCGACATCGCGCTCCGCGAAATCGCCGAGGGCCTGGTCGTCGCCCAGGTCGACATGAAGGCCGTCGAGGAGCACGAGGAAGCCCAGGCCCGCTGGGCGACCCATCACTGAGACTGACGCCCATGGCTTCGGACCGGAAGAACCGGCACGCCGCGAACGGCAACCTTGTCGTCAACCGTAAGGCGACGCACGATTATACGGTTCTGGAGCGTTTCGAAGCCGGCATCGAACTGGTGGGGACGGAGGTCAAGGTCCTGCGCAACGGCGAGGGCGGCCTGCTCGGCGCCTGGTGCAAGATCGACGAGCGCAACGAGCTCTGGCTGATGCAGGTGCGTATCCCGCCCTACGCCTTCGGCAACCGGTTCAACCATGAGCAGCTGCGCACCCGCCGCCTGCTCATGCACAAGAAGGAAATTCTCCGCCTCAAGGCGAAGACCGAGCAGAAGGGGCTCTCCCTGATTCCCCTGCGGCTCTATCTGAATCCCCGAGGCAAGGTGAAAGTGGAACTCGCCCTGTGTCAGGGCAAACAGCTGCATGACCGTCGCGAGACGGAGAAGCGGCGCGAGGCAGACCGGGCGGCGCAGCGCGCGACCCGCCACTTCTGCCGATAACCCCAAACTGAATCAAGGAGTGCTTCATCATGCGTCCCGGACTTTGGCAGATTCTCATCGTCGTTCTCATCATCGCCGTCATTTTCGGCGCCAAGAAGATTCCCGAAATCGCCCGCGCCATCGGCCGCTCTTCCGGTGAATTCAAGAAGGGCCTGCGCGAAGGCAACGAAGCCGCCGCGGCTTCCGCCGAGGATATCCGCAAGAATCTCCTGGACGGCGAGAAGGACGAGTCCAAGAAGGCCTGAGCCCGTCACCGCACGGATTGATGCCTGACTGCAGCGCCATGAAAGAAAGCACCGCCGTTTATCCCGGAACCTTCGACCCGATGACCAAGGGCCACTTCGACCTCATCCTTCGAAGCGCCGCGCTCTTCGACCGTCTGGTCGTCGCCGTCGCCGGAGTCTCCCCCAAGCCCACGCGCCTCTTCGGAATTCAGGAGCGCATGGACATGGTGCGCGAGTGCCTCGATGAGGCCGGCATCGACAATGTCGAGGTCATGCCGCTTGACTGTCTGCTCATTGCCTTCTGCCGCCGCCACGGAATCCGCTCCGTCGTGCGCGGCCTGCGCGCCTACAGCGATTTCGAATACGAATTTCAGATGGCCCTGACCAACCGTCAGCTGGCCCCTGAGGTCGAAACCCTCTTTATGATGCCTAACGAGGAGCACAGCTACATCACGGCCTCGACCGTCCGTGAGGTGGCCCGGTACGGCGGCGCTACCGCCCATTTCGTCCCGGCGTGCGTCGAGCGGCACCTGAGAGCCTATTTCAAAGCCCATCCCGAACAGTTGGTCGGAAAGGCAGGCGACGACATTGGAAACACCGGCGCGTTTGATCGTTGATCTCGGCCGCCTCGACGGCGGACGGACGTCGCATGAGGAGGGGCTCCTGGATCAGGCCCTCCTCGAACTCGACGATCTCGAGCAGCTCCGTCCCGCGGGGCCGCTGGCCTATTGTCTCGATGCCGAACTTCTTCCCGGCGGCGAACTGCTTGTGCGCGGCACGCTTACGCTCCGCTGCGACTGCGTCTGCAGCCGCTGCGGCGGGGATTTCGCCGCCGACTTCGGGGTGGATGATTACTGTGAGACCTTTGAAGTGCAGGGCCTCGAAACCCTGGACTTGACGGATTCGGTGCGGGAGAGTATTATTCTCGCCCTTCCGTCGTACCCGCTCTGTAAGGAAGACTGCAAAGGCGTATGCCTGCGCTGCGGTCAGGACCTTAACGCGGGACCGTGTGCATGCGGGCGCGAGGGACGGGAGTCCCCCTGGGCCGCGCTCGATGCCTTGACGCCTGAGGCGTAAAGCAACTGTGATGTTAGAAGAAAGCGAGTCACACTATGGCAGTTCCGAAACGTAAAAAGTCCAAAATGCGCGTCCGTCAGCGTCGTGCTCAGATCAAGGCCGCGGTCCCCAGCGTGGTGACCTGCGAATGCGGCGCCCCCCGTCTGGCCCATCGTGCCTGCCCCTCCTGCGGCAAGTACAACGGCCGTGACGTGCTGAGCGACGCCCAGGCCTAAGGCCCGGGCGCGTTCGACCGGATGAGATTCCGGAGGGTATTCCCGAGGAAAAGGAGGGAGAAATGCGGATTGCACTGGATGCGATGGGAGGCGACAACGCCCCTTATGAAGTCGTGTGGGGCGGCGTTGAGGCCGCGGCCGTGTCCGATGACACGATTGTCCTCGTCGGTGACGAGGCGGCCGTGCGTCAGGCGCTCTCCGTCAGACACCCGAAGGTCCGGCATGATGCCGAGGCCCTCCTGAATTCCGGAAAACTCTCCATCGTCCATACCGACGAATCGATTGCGATGGATGACGCGCCCGCCGCGGCCGTCCGTCGCAAGAAAAACTGTTCGATCAACGTCTGTATGCGGATGGTCAAGGACGGCACCGCCGACGCGGCCGTCTCCGCCGGAAACTCCGGCGCGATGGCCGCGTCCGCCCTGTTCATCCTGGGCCGCATCAAGGGCGTCGCCCGCCCTGCGATCGCGACCGTGCTCCCCACGGCCGCCGCCGACCGGCCCCTGCTGCTGCTTGACGCCGGTGCCAATACCGACTGCCATCATGAGTGGCTGCGTCAGTTCGCCGTCATGGGTGACGTCTATTCGCGTCTCGTGCTCGGGCGCGAAACGCCCCGTATTGGCCTTATGAGCATCGGTACGGAGGACTGCAAGGGCAACGAGATGACCAAGCGGACCTTCTTCCTCCTCCGCGACTACACCCCCGGTATCGATTTCCGCGGCAACGTCGAAGGTCATGACGTTTACGCCGGCGAGACGGACGTCATCGTCTGTGACGGCTTCGTCGGCAACGTCATCCTCAAGACCTCCGAGAGCTGCGCTCATGCCATCAGCGGCTGGCTCAAGCGCCTGCTGACCGAACGCTTCATTTACAAACTCGCCGCCCTCGTGCTGATGCCGGGTCTGCGCCGTCTGAAGCATCACATGGACCCGGAGATTTATGGCGGCGCCCCGCTGCTGGGCGTGCCCGGCGCGGTCATCATCACTCACGGAGCCTCCTCCTACCGTGCCATTGCCTATGCCTGCAGGGCCGGTTCCCTCGCCGCCAAGCACAACGTCTCCGCTCAGATCGCCACGCGCATCACCGAGCTTCCCGAGGCCCCGCTGGACGACGAACTCGAGGCCTCCGCCCACCGCGCGGCCTCCGCCGCGGCCAAGGCTTGATTTTACGCGGCCAAAACGCTAGACTAGGCATCGAAATACAGGAAAGGATATCCACCATGCTGAATTGTTTCTTCGCCGGTCAGGGCGCGCAGTTCCCCGGAATGGGCAAGGATCTCGCCGAGAGCGATCCCGAGATCATGGCGCTTTTTGACCGTGCCAACGAGGTGCTCGGTTTCGACATCAAGACCCTCTGTTTCGAAGGTCCCGCCGAGGCCCTGACGAAGTCCGACGTCTGCCAGCCTGCCATCTTCATTGTCTCCATGGCCTGCTACACCGCGTTCCGCAAGGCCTGCCCGGAGGTCCGCTTCGACGCGGCCGCCGGTCTCTCCCTCGGCGAGTGGACCGCGCTCTGCGCCGCCGGCGTCCTCGATTTTGAGACGACCCTGCGTATCCTTCAGGCTCGCGGCCGTTATATGCAGGATGCCTGCGAGGCCCGTCCCTCCGGCATGATTTCCGTCATGGGCGCCACGCCCGAGCAGCTTGCGGCCATCTGCGAGGGTTCCGGTTGCACCGTCTCCAACATCAACTCGGATGCCCAGCAGGTCATCTCCGGTACGCATGAGGCCGTCGCCAAGGCCGCCGAACTGGCCACCGCCGCGGGCGTCAAGAATGTCGTCCTGCAGGTCGCCGGCGCCTTCCATTCACCCTTCATGACCCCGGCCCGTGAGCGTCTGGCCGAGTTTGTCCGCGACATTCCCTTCGGCAAGCCGACGATGCCCGTGCTCTCCAATGCGACCGGCACCTTCCACGCCGAGGACGGCGAGGCCATCAAGGCCGCCATGCTCACCCAGGTCGATCACCCCGTCCACTTCTCCGACTGCGTCCGCAGCGTGATGAAGGGCGGCGATCTCTTCGTCGAATTCGGTCCCGGCAAGGTGCTCTCCGGCCTGATCCGCCGCATCAACAAGGCCAATGGTGTCACCAACGTCCAGGATACGGCCTCTCTCACCGCAACCATCGCCAAGGTCAACGCCTAAGCGTCTACGAAAGGAAATGAATATGTCCGATTTCACTGGCAAAGTCGCTCTCGTCACCGGCTCCGGCGGCGGTATCGGTCTGGCTACGGCCAAGGCCTTCGCGTCCCGCGGCGCCGACGTGGCCCTGCTCGACTTCAATCCTGCGCTGCTTGAGACCGCCCTCCCCGAGGTGCAGGCCTTCGGTCACCGCGTCATTACCATTCAGTGTGATGTCTCCAAAGCCGACCAGGTCGAGGCTGCCGTCAAGAAGACTGTCGATGAACTCGGTCGTCTGGACATCTTGGTGAACAACGCCGGCATCACCCGCGACAACCTCCTCCTGCGTATGGACGAGGCGGAGTGGGACGCCGTGCTCACGACCAACCTCAAGTCGGTCTTCCTCTTCTCCAAGGCGGTCATCCGCCCGATGGGCAAGAACCGCGGCGCCGACGGCAAGCCCTGCGGCGGGTGCATCGTCAACACCGCCTCCGTCATCGGCCTCTTCGGCAATGTCGGCCAGGCCAACTACGGCGCTGCCAAGGCCGGCGTAATCAACTTTACGAAGACTTTCGCCAAGGAATACGGCCGTAAGAACATCCGCTGCAACGCGGTCGCCCCGGGCTTCATCAAGACCCGCATGACCGATGTCCTCTCCCAGGAAGCCAAGGATCGCATGACCTCCCTCATCCCGCTCTCCCGTCTTGGCGAAGCCGAGGATGTCGCCAAGGCCATCGTCTTCCTTGCCTCCGACGACGCCTCCTATATCACCGGTCAGACGCTTGCCGTGAGCGGCGGTATGGCTTTTTGATATACTATCACCAACGCATTTCCCATAAGGGAATTCAGAAACAACCCAAGGAGTACAGAACATGTCCCTCGAACAGAAAGTTAAAGACATCATCGTCGATCAGCTTGGCGTCGATGCCGACCAGGTTACCCCCGAAGCTTCCTTCATCGATGACCTCAGCGCCGATTCTCTCGATCAGGTTGAGCTGATTATGGCCTTCGAAGAAGAATTCGGTGCCGAGATCCCGGACGAAGACGCCGAGAAGCTGACCACCGTCGGTGCTGTCATCAACTATCTGACGGAGAAGGGGATCACTGCCTAATCGGTGAACTCCCGCTTCGCAAACGAAGGCTGCCTCGCGGCGGCCTTCTTTTTTGTTTTCCGTTTCCGTTAGTTTTCAATGAATTGAGGTTTGAGGTCTGCCACGCGGGGGGCTTTTTGGTACAATTTGCGCTTCCATGGCTAAACGCAAATCAGCATCCGGGAATCCCTCCGCCGGGAGCGGTTCCTTAGAAGACATTCCCGATCTGGCTCCGCCTGGGCGGTCCGTTCCGCAGAATATTGACGCGGAGCGCGGCCTGCTTGGCGCCATTCTTGTCGATCCGGGCCGTGTGATGGACCTCTGTGTCTCGCGCGGCATCCTGCCCGAAGCCTTTTCCGACCCGGCGCACCGGAGTATCTATACCGCCGTTGAGAGCCTTTCTTCCAAGGGGCAACCCATCGATCCGGTGACCGTGTCCAACGTGCTCACGGTCATGGGGGAATTGGAGAAGGCCGGCGGCATCGCCGCCCTGACGACCCTCATTCAGGCCACCCCCTCGGGCGCGCATGCGGGCTTCTACGCCGATTTGGTCATGGAGCAGTACACCCGCCGCGCCATTCTCGGCACCGTCCGCCGCATCGAGGAGGAGGTCTACGACCCGACCCTTGCGGTCGATTACGTCCTGGGTAACGCCGAGCAGAACATTCTCCGTCTGGGTGAGAACCGCAATCCCTCCGGCGCGACGATGGCCGACTGGAAGACGGCCGTCGGCGAGACCATGGCTACCCTCGACCGTCAGCTCTCCAAGCCAGGCGCCATTTCCGGACTGCCGACCGGCTTCCGTCAGCTGGACGACAAGCTCCGCGGCATGCATCCGGGCGAAATGATCGTTTTGGCGGCCCGTCCCTCGATGGGCAAGACCTCGCTGGCGATGAACGTCGCCGAATGCGTCGCCCGTGGGCGTGATATCTTCTCCCGCCCCTTCAAGGAGGCTGACGGTCAGCTCCGCAAGCACGGCGTTTTGGTCTTTTCCCTCGAAATGACGCAGATTCAGCTGACCACCCGTATGCTCTGCGGCCTGGCCGGTGTCTCGGCCTATGAGATTGAGCGCGGCCTTGTGCGCCGCGACATGGCGCTCGCCAAGCTCACCTCCGCGGCCGCCGAACTCTCCGATCTTCCGATCCGCTGCGACGACCAGAGCGGCCTGGACGTCATGGACCTGCGCGCCCGCGCCCGCCATGTCGCCAAGAAGACGAAGATTGAGCTGATCGTCATCGACTACCTTCAGCTGCTGAACCACCGCGAGTTCGCCAAGCAGGGTCAGCAGATCATGGTCTCCAAGATTTCCGGCGAGATCAAGGCGATGGCCAAGGAGCTCAATGTGCCGGTGCTGATTCTCTCGCAGCTCTCTCGCGCGCCGGAGCAGCGCCCCGGGGCCGACGCCAAGCCGAAATGCTCCGACCTGCGCGATTCGGGCGCCATTGAGCAGGATGCCGACGTCATCCTGCTGCTGCGCCGTCCCTCGCGCATGTCGCCGCGTACCGAGGGTGCGGACGATCCGCGCCTGGCCATCGTTGACGTGGCCAAGAACCGCAACGGCCCGACCGGTGAAGTCGAGCTCAATTTTGACGGTCACCTGACCCGTTTCTCTGACCGTCTGACCCCTTCCCCCGATGCCGTTACCGGGGATATGGAGCCTGTCAGCGCTCCCCCCGTTCCTCAGGAGTAATCCACCATGTCCATGCGTATACTGCTTCCGACCGTCGGTTTCTTCGCGGCTTCCGCCGCGGCGGCTGCCCAGGTCACGGTCTCCGACGTCCGCGTCCGGGCCGACGACCATTTCGGCGTCGATCCGACAGAATCGGTCCTGGCTCTCTGCTCGGTCACGCCCGGAATGACGGACGAGCAGGCCAATATCCAGACCGCCATCAGCAATGACGTCCGCGAATTGCTCGGCACCCCTAACTACACCTCCGTCACGGCTGACCTCGGTGTCGACGAGAATGACAATTGGGTCGTCGTCTACACGGTCGTCCGTCGCCCGCAGTTGGCCGCCGCCCCCGCCGTCAGTGGCCTGGACGGGTCCATCTCCGCGGGCAAGGCGCTCGACGAACTGAAGCTCTCTTCCAACGACCCGATAGATGACACCGTCGCCTCCGCGGCCGCCTCCCGTCTCCGCGAGGCCATCCGCTCCCGTGACTATCCCGACGCGACGGTCGATTATGAGATCCGCCATGCCGAGACGCCCGGTTATGCCTACGTGACCTTCCTTGTCAATCCCGGCAACGAGCGCGACATCCGTGATTATCTCTTCGAAGGCGCCACAGTCTATGATCACGACACCCTGGCCGGTCTCTTCGGGTGGAAACCCTTCTGGAACCCTATGGGCTGGTTCCAGGATTATCCCGTGACCGACGAGAAGCTCGACGACGCCCGTGCCGTGGTCAACGGCCACTACGTCGACGCCGGTTACCTCGATGCCGTCGTGGAGAAGCCCGTTATCCGCCCGATCGGAGACGTTGATGAGGGGCGTTGCGACGTGGTCTTCCCCGTGACCGAAGGCCCGCTCTATTCCGTCGGTGACATCACCGTCGAGGGCGCCACGACCTATCCGACCGAAAGCCTTCTTCAGGCCGCCCGTGACGTGCTGAAGCGGCGCGGCACCGTCGCCACCGCTGCGACACTTGAGGAGATCCGTACCGCCCTGACCGACTATTACGGTTCGCGCGGTTACGTTGACACCTATGCCGATATGCGCGTCCGCGGCCGCGCCGACGGCACGCCCACGGTCGATCTCGACTTCACCCTCACCGAGGGCGAGCGCGTGACCATCGGCCGTATCGATATCCGCGGCAATACCATCACGCAGGACAAAGTCATCCGCCGCGAGTTGGTCATCCAGCCCGGCGAGCCCTATGACGTCCGCCTCGTCAAGCGCTCCGAATCGCGCCTGCAAAACCTCAACTATTTCCTGCCCAAGGAGGAGAGCGGCGTCACCTCCTACACGGTCAAGACCGCCGAACCCGGCGTGCGCGACCTGGTCTTCAACGTCCGCGAGAAGGAGACCGGCAAGTACGGCCTCGGTGTCGGCGTGAGCAGCATCGACAGCGTATTTGTCTTCGCCTCCGCCGAGCAGAACAACTTTGACCTCTTCAACCCCTCCAACGGCTTCCGCGGCGGCGGCCAGCGCGCCCGCGTCGGCGTCGAAATCGGTAACCGCCGTCAGACCGCCGAGGCCAGCTGGACGCAGCCCTGGCTCTTCGATATGCCGCTCTCCTTCGGTATCGACGCCTACCGCAAGCTCCGCTGGTACGACCACTACGACCAGTACAATACCGGTGCGGCCTTCACGCTCGCGTGGAAGCCGGTCCCGATCCCGATGCCGTGGGGCGATATCCAGCTCGACCGCATCGGCCTGCGCTATACGCTTGAGAAGGTCTCCTACGACGAGCCTTCCACGGCCCTTTACTACTACCATGGGCAGCCCTTCTCCTTCGCCACGCAGGAGGACGGCGTGAACAGCAAGCTCCGCTTCTTCTGGAGCGAGAACCACCGTAATCAGCCCTTCTTCACGACCGGCGGCTGGGAATCCGACGTCTACGCCGAAATCGGCGTTCTGGGCGATGCCAAGGACTACGGCTTCGGTTTCTCTGCCTCGAAGTGGTGGAATCCCTGGGGTGACCACGTGGTCATGGGCCGCTTCCGCTTCGATACCATCGAGGCCTACAGCGGCGACGTCCCGATGTTCGACCGCTTCTTCATCGGCGGCGGCCGTACCATTCGCGGTTTCGAATTCCGTGACGGCGGTCCGAAGGCTTACGCCAACCGCAACGGCACCGGCGACCACGTTGCCGTCGGCGGCCAGACGCTCTGGTGCGGCACCCTCGAGTACGGCGTGCCGCTCATCGGTCCCCTGCGCGCCGTGGCCTTCACGGACTTCGGAGCCGTCGGCGAGGACTTTTTTGATCTCGGCGGCGAATTCCTGATGTCCGTCGGTCTCGGTCTTCGCCTCGACCTGCCCAACTTCCCGATCCGCCTCGACTTCGCCAAGCCGATCGTCAATGACGACGATACCGAGGAGGAGGTCTTCACCTTCTGGATCGGCGTCGATTAACAGCAACACAAGGAGTACACACATGAAATCCATCCTGACGCTTACGTTCATGGCCGCGGTGACCGCCGTCTTCGCCCAGAAAATCGCCGTCTTCGACATGGAGGCGGTCATCGCCAAGCATCCCAATACCCCCAAGGACAAGGAACAGCTTGAGATGACCATGGCCGACTACACCAAGGAGCGCGATACCCTCCGCGCCGACCTTAGCGCCAAGGAGGAGGCCCTGCGCAAGAAAATCCAGGAATCGCAGAATCCCATGCTCGCTCCCGCCAAGGCCGAGGAACTCCGCCAGGCTTGCATGGCCATGCAAAACGAACTCGAGCAGGCCGCCATCTCCGCCGAGAACCAGATGCGCCGCCGCAGCCAGGACCTCGCCGAACTCGAGCAGCGCCTCATCCGCCGGACCTCCGACGAAATCATCCAGCTCGTCTCCGCCTACGCCAAGGAGAAGGGCTTCGACCTCGTCCTTTACAAGAACGTCGTCCCGTACTGTGCCGACTCCCTCGACATCACCGACGAGGCCATCGTCCTCTGCGGCGGCATGCCTGACCGCAAGGACACCGCCAAGGACGGCAAGGACCTGCCTCCGCCCGAAAAGCTCTGAGAATCCCCGAGAAAGGAAACACACCCACCATGTCCAGCGAACTCGAAGAAGGCAACCGCCTGACGCTCGATTTCACCAAGATCTCCAAGGTCGCCGCCAATATCCGCGAGGAGAAAGATCACGTCATCCCCGTGGCCGTCCAGCACGCCGACACCAAGGAGGTCATCCTCCTGGCCTACACCAATCGCCAAGCGATGGAACTCACCTTCAAGACCCGCACGCTGACCCTTTGGTCCACCTCCCGCAACGTTCTCTGGGAGAAGGGCAAGACCTCCGGTGAGACCTTCGAGGTCCTCGAAACCCGCGTCAACTGCGAACAGAACTCCCTCGTCTACATTGTCCGTCCGCGCCGCGGCAACATTTGCCACACCAAGAACCGCGACGGCCACCCGCGTAACTGCTACTACCGCTCCGTCAACATGGACGATGGCGTCACCCTCACCAATCTCGATCCCTGAGAGACCCGCACGCGCGAAAAAAGAAGCGGATGCCACACGGCATCCGCTCTTTTTGGACCTTCGAAAGCTTTCGAAGCCCCCTTTTTGTTGATGCGCCTGTGGGTGCGCTCATCAATCCTGAGGATGTCGCCGAGGGGATCTCTGACGGTGTCGCCCTTCCTGATTCGTTTTATCGATGCGCGGGCCCTGTCGCGGTGCGCTTTTGGTATACTCCATGCATATGGTTACGATTCTGGATTACGGTGCCGGCAACCTGACAAGCGTCAGGCTTGCTTTTGAGCGTCTGGGCGTCACGCCGCGCCTGATCACATCCGCCGATGACTACGTGCGCGGACGGATTGTCTTCCCCGGGGTCGGCAGTGCCGGCTCGGGCATGGAGGGCCTTCGGGCGCGCGGGTTTGACGCGTTGCTGCGCCGCGAGGCGGCTGCGGGGACGCCGATTCTCGGCATCTGCCTCGGTATGCAGTTGCTCCTGGGCATGTCTGCCGAGGACGGCGGCGTGGAGGGCCTCGGGCTCATCGCCGGCGAGGTGGTCCCCTTTGATGAGGCCAAGGATCCGTCGGTCAAGATCCCTCACATGGGCTGGAATACCGTTCGTCACATCGGTCATCCTCTCTTCGTGGGTGTCCCGCAGGACGCGGCCTTTTACTTCGTTCACTCCTTCTTTGCCCGTCCTCAGGCCGACGCCGATGTCCTCGGCCGCACCGATTACTGCGGGGAGAACTTCGCCTCCGTCGTGGGACACGGTTCGTTGGTCGCCACGCAGTTTCATCCCGAGCGCAGCGGCGCGGCCGGCGCACAGGTCCTGCGCAACTTTCTGAACCTGGAGGGGCCTGCATGCTCCTGAAACGTCTGATTGTCTGTCTCGATGTCCGCAATGGGCGCGTCACCAAGGGCGTCCGGTTCAAAGGCAATGTCGACGTCGGCGATCCCGTCGACATGGCGGCCCGTTACTGCGCCGACGGCGCTGACGAGATGGTCTTCTACGATATCACCGCCAGCGCCGAACACCGTTGCTGCGATCTGGACATGGTCGCCCGCGCGGCGCGCGCCCTCAGCATTCCCTTTACAGTCGGCGGCGGCATCCGCGACGCGGCCGACATGCGCGCCGCGCTGCTGGCCGGCGCGGACAAGGTCTCGCTCAACTCCCTGGCCGTTCTTCATCCCGAGGTGCTCACCGTGGGGGCGAAGGCCTTCGGCCGTCAGTGCGTCGTCCTCGGCATGGATGCCAAACGCGTTCCTGCCTCCTCTGCTATTCCCTCGGGTTACGAGATCGTTATCCGCGGCGGCCGCGAACCGACCGGGCGCGACGCGGTGGCGTGGGCGAAGGAGGCCGTTGACCGCGGCGCCGGCGAAATCTGCGTCAACGCCATCGACACCGACGGCGTGCGCGAGGGTTACGAACTCACCCTGACCCGTCTCATCTCCGATGCCGTCCGCGTTCCTGTCATCGCCTCGGGCGGGGCGGGCAAACCCGAGCATCTGACGGCGGTCCTCCGCGAGGGCCATGCCGACGCGGCCTTGGTTGCCTCCATGGTCCACACGATGGGCTACACCTGCGCCGGCATCAAGGCCGCCTTGGCCGCCGACGGCATTCCAGTGAGGTAATCCATGCGTAACGAACGCTTCGAGGCCGCCATCGCCGTCATTTTGAAACGCGACAGCCGTTACCCGCGCGCGGCCTACCTGCTCATCTCCGAGGTCCTTCAGGACACACTCTACGGACTCCGTCAGGAGGCCCGTGAGGAGGGGCGCCCCGAGGCCTTTGAGGATAACCGCGGCAACCAGCATGTCACCGGCCGCCAGTTGGCCGAGGGACTCCGCGACTACATGCTCGACCGCTATGGCCCTTTCGCCTGGCCGATGCTTTGTGACCTCAATATCCGCCGCACCGAGGATATCGGTGTCCTGGTCTACAATCTCATCCGCGTCGGCGCCTTCGGCCGTTCCGAAAAGGATTCGCTCGATGACTTCGCCCATGTCTACGATTTCGAGGAGGCCTTCAAGGCGCCTTTCGAACCCCAGAATACCTAACGTCAGTCATTAACCCGGTCTGCTCCGGAGGAGAAGTTCCTATGCCCGCCAACGTCGCCAACAATCCCTTTCTCGACGCCCCGTGGATGCCGCGCTACGACGCGATGACCCCTGAGGCCGCCGCCGAAGCCTTCGAACAGACCCTGCCCAAGGCCGAACAGGCCTTCCGCACCGTCGAGAAGCAGCTCGACATCTCCTGGCAGGGCCTTATCGTCGCCCCCAACGAGGCTGTCCGCAAACCCTTCGAGGTTTGGGGTATGCTGACCCACCTGACCTCCGTCGTCAACAGTGAGGCCTGGCGCAAGGTCGAAGAGACCTACCAGCCCCGCATCATCGCCCTCGCCCAGCTGACCTCCCAGAGCCGTCCCCTCTACGAGGGCATGCTGGCCCTGGCCGAGGATCCCAAGCTCAAACCCTGGCAACGCCACGTGCTCGACCGCTACATCCGCAGCATGCGCAACGCCGGCGTCGGACTGACCGGCGCAGAGAAGCGGAAGTTCAACCGCATCCAGACCGAACTGGCCAATCTCGGCATGCGCTTTTCCAATAACGTCCTCGATTCCGAGAAGGCCGCCAAGATCACCATCGCTCCCGACGAGGCCGAAGGCATCAAGCCCGACCTGCTCGTCGGCAAGGGCCCGTGGGAGCTCGGCATTGACTTTGCGACCTACGACTCCGTGATGCGCTACGCCGTCTCTTCCGACGTCCGCGAACGCTTCTGGCGCGCCCGTGCCACCCGCGCCTCCTCCGGCGCCGTCAACAACAATCCTCTTATCGAGAAGATTGTCAAGCTCCGCCAGCAGATGGCCGACCTGCTCGGTTATCCCGACTACGCCCATGTCTCAACTTCCGAGAAAATGGCCGGCACCCCTGAGGCCGTCTACGCCCTCCTGGACCCGATGCTCAAAGTCGGCCGCCCCGCCGCCAAGGTGGAGGAACGCGAACTCGCCGCTTTCGCCAAGAAGAACGGCTTCAGCGGCAAGCTCCAGCCTTGGGACAAGGCCTACTGGTGCGAACGCCTCTCGCAGGAGCTCTTCGGCTTTGATGAGGAGGCCTTGCGCGATTACTTCCCGATGGAACGTGTTCTCGACGGCCTCTTCGCCCTCGTGAAGCGCCTCTTCGGCGTCACCTTCGAGCGTCAGAAGGGCGCCATCCACGCCTGGCACCGCGATGTCCGCTTCTACCATGTCCGCGATGCCAAGGGCAATGACCTGGCCGGGTTTTACTTCGACCCCTACGCCCGTCCCGGCACCAAGAACGGCGGCGCCTGGATGAACGAAATCCGCGGCCGCGATTTTGAGACCCGCAAGCAGCTCCCAATCGCCGTCGTCTGCTGCAACCAGAAGCCGCCGCGCGGCCGTGCGCCCGCCACGATGAGCACCTATGAGGTCGAGACCCTCTTTCACGAAGTCGGCCATGCCCTTCAGGAAATGCTTACCGCCGTGGACTCGCCCACCTGCGCCGGTATCTCCAATGTCGAATGGGACGCCGTCGAAATTGCCTCCCAGTTTCTCGAGCGCTTCCCGAAGGATGTCCGCATCCTGAAGAGCCTCTCGGCCCATGTCAAGACCGGCGTTCCCCTCCCGGACGAGACGATCAACGCCATCGTGGCCAAGCGCCGCTTCCGTGCCGCCAACGCCCTTGTCCGCCAGCTTCACCTGGCCTACACCGACCTGGCCATCCACGCGAAGAACTACCCGAAGAAGTACAAGAACGCCAACGCCTGCAAGGAGGCCCTCGGCCGGAGGATCCTGCCCTCCCTTCCGCACCCGGACGACCGTTTCCTCTGCGCCTTCACCCATATCTTCTCGGGCGGCTACTCGGCCGGTTACTACTCCTACAAGTGGAGCGAAACCCTCTCCGCCGACATCTATGCCGCCTTCGCGGGCCAGACCGTGGCCACGCAGAAGAAGCTTGGCGCGAAGTACCTGAAGACCATCCTGGGCATGGGCGGTTCCGCCCCCGCCGCCGAGGTTTTCCGCAAGCTCATGGGTCGCGACCCCGACGCTTCCGCCATCCTGCGTGAGGACGGGCTTCTGCCCGAAGAGACCTGAGGCATGCCGCATGTTCCGACGTCTGACGCCGGAAACCGACCGGTTCCGCGGCTATGAGGTGCTCCTTTTCCGCCAGGGCCGGGCTCCCTCTGCCGTCCGCCGCCTGATGCGGCGGACGGTTGTCTTCGCCCCACATCGCGGCAAAGTCGGCGTCTTCCTGCCGGAAACTTCCGGGGCCTTTAGTCGCGACGATCTGGAAAGAGCCTGGTGCGAACAGGGTGCTCCGGCGGTTCAGCTCCCGACGGCGGACGAACGCGTCCTGCTCGGTCGCCTCATCCGTCTCAAGGTCACCCCTTACGTCGGCTATGACGACGCCTGGCTCGACGGCGTTTGCCTCAATCTGACCTGCCGACGCGCCCCTACAAAAGATATCGACAGCCGTGTCGGCCGATTCCTGCAGACCGAACTCCTCCGGGCCGCCGAGGCCGCGCTGGAACGTTTCCGGCCCCGTCTCACCAAGCTCCCCTCACAAATCGTCATCAAGCCCCTCCGCCAGCGCATCCTCGGCCAATGCACCCGTGACGGCGAAATCCGTCTCAATCCCACCCTCCTTCAGTGGCCCGAGACAGTGCTCGAAGAGACCCTTGCCCACGAACTCTCCCACCTCGTCTGCTTTAATCACTCTCCCGCTTTCTGGGAGACCCTCACGGTGCTTCTTCCCGATTGGCTTCCCCGTTCACTGTGCCACTACCTGACCTGAGGTTAGTCAGTGGCACAGGCAGGTGACGCGCTGACGTTCGTTTGCAGAGGGGCCAGCCGCTCATTCGAGGTAGCCCTCGAGCAGGGCCTTTACATCTGCGGCATCGGCATTATCCAGGCTCAGGTTCTTCAGACGCTGCGTCAGGGATCTGGCGGAGGCGGCTTTGCGCTTGGCGTCGGTCAGCGCGTCGAGTTTCGCGGCGGCTTGGCGGATGGATGCCAGCGCGGCGACGGACTTGTCGCGCATCAGCGTGCGGTAGGTGTCCTTGTAACGGCCTGTCACCGAGGGCATCGTGGCGTTGAGCTCCTTCATCGCCGCGAGGGCTCGGGAGGGGTATTCCTCAAGGTCGGCGTCGATGGCGGCGGTCCGTTCCTCGGCCCAGAGTTCGCAGAGCTCCGCCAGCGCCGCGGCTTCGCGGCCCTGCGGCGTATCCTGCTGGGCGCGCGCGCGGAGCGTCTTCAGGGCGCGATCGATATTCTTGCCGGCCACGAGCCGCTTCGTCATCTCTTTGTTGTAAAGGACCTCGGTCCCCGGAATCAGCGACCCTAGGATACGTTCGGGCACCCGCTTGATGGCCGCGCGGACGGCCTCCTTCAGCGCGTCGGTCTCCTGACCGGGATCGCCGGACCAGACGAACTCGCCGGTGTGGTCGATGACGTAGGCGAAGGGCAGCATCTGCGAGGTCGGCGCTCCCTCGGCATGGAGAAACTGATAGGTCGGCAACCCTTCTGCCCCCGTCTCGCGGAGCATTGCCTTGACCGCTTCTTCGTTGCGGTCCTGCATATGGGCGCCCAGCATCAGGAAGCGTTTATCTTTGGCCAGGCTTTTGGCGAACTCCGCCAGTTTCGGCAGGCAGGCGCGGCAGCGCGGGCAGCGGAAGCCAAAATCGGCCACCAGCACGACGCGGCCTTCGGTATCCTTGGCCTCCTCTTCGGGCCCGGAGAGGTGGGATTCGGGGGAGAGATTGAAGAACTCCGTCGCCCGGAGCGGCAGCGGCGCCAGGCAAAGCGTCAGAAGCGTCATCGCGATACGCATGGGAAACTCCTTTCCGATAGGGGAACAGTCTTCCAAGAAATCAGGCTTCGTCAAAGAGGCGCGGACTGGTCTTCTTGTACTCCTTCAGGGAGAAGAGGATCCGTCCCGTCGTCGGAAGACCGACCTTTCGGGTGAGTTCGCGGAAGGTCGCTATGCCCTCTTCCCACGAATGCCGATGGATCATCGCGTAGAGGGTGAAGGGAAAGTTCGGCGCCGCCGGGCGGGCGTAGCAGTGGGTCACGGACGGTTCCGCCGCGAGACGCGCGCCAAAACGGTCCAGGGCGCTCTCGGCCACGGGCCAGCAGCACATGCCGTTGGCCGTGAACCCGGCGGAATGATGATAGGGCAGCAACGCGAAGCGGCGCAGACGCCCGTCGGCCTGCCATGCCCGCAGCGTCGGCAGGTCTTCGGGGCGGAACGGAGCTTCGGGGCGGTCGGTGTCGTCCTGATAGCGGTGGATGAGGGCACGGCCCGGGCCATCGGGCGGGATGACGGGCACGGGGTCTGTCGGCATCGGTGCCAACGGCAGGGGCGTGTGGGCTTCGGCTTCCGCACCGAGGATGACGTCGATTTTGTAGCGCTTCAGCGCGGGGAAGGGAATGGGATTGAGGTCTGCGAAAGGCGCGCAGGCCTTCCGGAAGCGGTTAGCCGGAGCCGTGAGGGTATACCAGAGTGACGGGTAGTCACGATAGGCCTCGGCTGAGAGTTCTCCTGAGACGACGCCTTTCGGCCACCCACGGAGATAGATGTGGGTGACCCCGGGCGCTTCGGCCAGGCGGGCCGCGGCCGCGTCGGCTTCGGGACCGCGCAGGCAGAGGGCAAAGAGCGAACTCACGGCGCCCAGCCGCCGACCGTCGAAGACGCCGCCGATACGTCTGACCAGGCCCTTGGCGCGGAGGCGGGTGATGAAATTCAAGAGCGCGGCTTCAGTCGTGCCGAGGTTTTCGGCAAGGGTCCGCAGGGGGCGTTCCGTCAGCGGCCAAGGTCGCTGCAACGCGACAAAGAGTCGGGCTTCGTCAGCGGTGAAGGTCATGGGGAGGGATTGCCTTCGGCGCAGCGGCGGATGAGTTCGGCCAGCAGGGGATCGGAACAGCCCTCGGCGATTTTCGGTTCGCGGATGAGATCGCCGATGCGAAGCATCTGACTCAGCGTGCGGCGCAGGTCGGCCTGGGTCGCTTCGGGTGAGACGGGATCGGTGAAGGCCGAGTACGCCGGCGGTTCGCGTCCGGGCAGGAAGAGGTAGCCGCCCGTGATCTTCTCTTCGGCCGGGTGCTCCGGATGGCAGCGGCTGAGCATCCACGTATAGATGGGCACTTGGAAGCCAATCCAGTCGGGGGTGTCCGGCGTCTCTCCGTTGATGCGGTAGTGCATGTTGTCGGCCTTCTTCGCCCGGAGCGTCGTCTTGTAGTCGACGATACGCCATCGCCCGTCGGGGTGGCGGTCGATTCGGTCGGCCCGTCCGACCAGGGTGACGGGTGTGCCGTCGACGAGAATCGAGGCCTCCATGCGGTACTCGGTTTCCGCGACGCGCCAGCCCTCTTCGCGCGAAGTCTGTTCCCATGTCGCGGCGCCGCGCAGGCGACGCTCAATGTCCCGCGCGAGGGCCAGGGAGGCGACCGTCGGCACGGGGCCGTAGGCCTTGGAGAGAACCCTGTCGCAGCACGCTTCCAGCGAACGGAGCAGGTCATCGTCGGCGGCCGTCTTCAGACAGCGCAGGATGGAATGGACAAGATTGCCGAAGACCGTCGGCGGCAGATCGCCGTCGGGACGGCCCAAGGGCTCCCGGAGCCCCAGTACGAAGTGGAGGAAGTAGTCCGCCGGCGAACGCAAAAAGGCCGCGACGGCACTGGCTGAGAAGCGCGTCAGCAGTTGCCACTTCCGCCATGCCTCGGGCTTGGCGCGGAGCCGCAGGCCGCTGACCGGCGGCGGGGTGGGGCGGGATTCCGGGCTGTCGATGAAGAGCTTTCGCACGCGGTCGCGCCGTTCTTCGTGGGTACAGCGGAAGAGGAGGCGCGAGGGACGGAGGGCGTTGCCGTCTGGATTGGTGTCGGCGCAGATCAGGCAGACGCGATTCGGCGGATACCGTTTGCAGAGAGTGTCGAGAATGTAGGCGTCACGCGCGGCGCGCGTCGCGTCGTCGCGCATCCCCAGCGCCGTGCGGAGGCCGTCGGGCAGGAAGGGATCGGAGAGAAGCGAATCGGGAAAGAGCGTCTCGCTCACGCCGCCGACCAGCGCGATATCGGCCGGGGACCAGAGGAGTTCCAGGCGCCCCTCAAACGAGGCGTCGGCGCCGCGGCGGACGGGACGGACGGCGAGGTCGCTCAGCCGCGCGGCGAAGAGCGCCGCGTCGGGTTTGCCTGTGACGCGGCAGTCGGCCAGTTCGCGGAGAAGATCGCCGATGGCTTCGAAGGCCGCGAAGCGCAGGGGCGCGGCAGTGGGATGGAGCGTCTTTGTGCCCCAGAGATCGTTCAGGAAGGCCCGTACGCCCAGGACCGTATCGGCAGCGAGGGCCGCGCGCCAAGCCTCGGCCTTTTTCACGAGGGCATGGATGGCCGGCCGGTCTTCCTCGGTCGCGGCCAGCAAAGCCCGGACGTCGGTGGGCAGGAGAGCGTTGCGGAGGTCGGCCAATTCGTTGCGGAGCGCCGTCTGGGTGTACCCAGCGGGTTCCAGCGTCGCGGCCGTCTCGGGAATGTCCGCGAGCGCCGTCAGCGTCGCCTCGGTCGGCCCCTCGGCTGCGTAGGCGAGCAGGGCCGAGAGGGCCCGTCCCTCGGGTTGCGCGAGAATCGGCAAGGGTTCCGGTTCGAAGACCGTCATCCCGTGCCGCAGGGCCATGGCCGTCAGCTGCGGCATCATGTTGCGGTCAAGGATGCCAAAGCAGAGCTGTCCGGGAGAGAGGGCGCCGAAGCCGTTCAGGAAGCGTTCGGCGACGGCCGCGGCCCCTTCGGGTTTCTCACAGCGGCGGATGGATTCCGTCGCCACGGAGAGCCGACGGTCAGGGTCGTTCCAGAAGGTTGGATTCGGTCGCCCGTAGGTGTCGAAGGCCGCCTCGTCGCGTTCTGCGGCGATAAGGACGGTCACCTCGGGCATCACGTCGAGGAGGCCCGTCAGGGCGGGGAGGAAGTCCGGCACGCAGGCCATGACCACGCGGAGCGGGCCGGCTTCCTGGGGCAGAAGGGTGTGGGATTCAATCGTCGCCTGCTGGAGGTCACAGGGGTCGGTCAGACTGTGCGCGGCCAGTTCTTCGCGGTAACGGGTCTCAAGCAGGTCGAGAGCCTGCCAGCGGAGCCGCTCGTGGCCCTCGGGAAGAGCGTCGGGCGCGGCCGCGACGCGGCCGAAATCGAGCGCGGCCTCGGCCAGCGTCCCGCGCAGGGTGTTGAGCCGGCGCGCCACGGCGAGGCGCGAGGGCGCCTGGGCGAGCCAATTGCGTTCGCCAGGAAAGAGTTCGGAGAGGAGGAGGGATTCGGCCCCTTCGCCGCGGAGCCACGCGAAGACCCGCTCCCACGCCAGCAACGTCTCGGTCTCGGTGGCGGCCTCGGCGTCTTTGGGCGGGGCAAAGAGGGTGATGAGGAGCGCGGGCGTCAGAAAGCGGACGCCCTGATAGGCTCCATAGAGGTCTGCCAGGGCATCGCGGAGGCGGCGGCCGGCCAGAGCCGTCGGCACACAGAGCACCAAGCCGGGCGGAAGCGCGTCTGGCCAACGGTTCCGGCACCAAGCGGCCGTCAGGGCCGTGGCGTCGGAGGCGGTACCCAGGAAGATGCGCTCCGGCGTCATGGACCTTTAGCAGCAGGCGAGCGCCGCGCCGAAGAGCGGCGCGTCCGGAATCTGCACCATCTCGTAGGTGAAGCCGTGGTCGCCCAGCAGGTGATCGAGGTCGCAGCGCACCAGGTGCGGGAAGGGCACGGTGGCCGTCTTCCAGAAGGTGGAGCCGTCGATGTTCAGGCGGATGCGTCCGGAGGTCACGCCCCGCGCCTCGGCGGCCGCGAGACCGGCCGCGGCCAAGTTGACGGCCGTGAAGCGGGCCGCGCGTTCGTACATCGGACGGAGCAGACGGCGGATGGCCAGGGCTTCCGCGTCCGTGCCGGGGATGGCCTTCGGGTCGAGACCGGAGGCGTAGCGGTCGAGGGTGATGTTGTCGATGAGGCCGACGGAATGGATGTAGTTTGCCAGCGGCTTCGAGAAGAGGCCTTCGTCGGCGGCCGTCTTGAGGATTTCCGTGCCGAGGTGGCCCAGATGGACGCCGGAAATGCAGCGTTCCCAGATGTCGCGGACCGTCACGGTGCTCATCGCGGCGTAACGGCAGTCGAAGTCGGAGAAGGTCACGTCGGTGAAGTTGCCGGTCTCGCAGTTGATCGGGATCAGCTGACCCGTGGGCAGGCCGGATTCCTTGACAATGGCTTCGGAACGTTCCGCGTAGGCGCAGTTGGTGCCCGTGCCAAGGATGAAGCCGACGTGGGCCACGATCGGTTCATCGTGGTCAGGCATCGAATAGGAGGCCAGCAGCGTCGCGACGGTATCGTTCATGACACGGATGTCGACATCGGGGCAACCGCGTGCTGCCAGGGCGTTGGCGAGGTCCTGACGGATGTTGGTGCCGACGATGCCGGGGGCGTCGATGTGCTTGGTCCAGAAGAGCAGCTTGCCGTGGGTGTCGACGGGATAGGAGAAGCAGTAGCCGAGACGTTCGCCGGGACGGACGTTGGGCAGGAGCACCTTGCAGAGCTGTTCGTAAAACGCCTCGGGCGTGACCTCGCCCTGCGTGCCCGGCATATGGCCGCGGATGACGTTGAGCAGCGTCGCGTTGCCTTCGGCGTCAAAGCGGATACGGGCCGAACGGATGTTGGTGCCGCCGACATCGAAGACCGGAATCTCGCAGTCACGCGGGCGGCATCCGCAGAGGGAGAAGGTCGAGGGAATCATGGGCAGGGGACCTTTGCCCGCCAGGCCGGCCTTCATGGAGGCCCGGAAACTCTCGAGAAGCTTGTCGAGGTTCAGCTCTTTGGGGTCAAGCCTGTGTCTGGTCAAGAAGTTCATGAATCGTATCCTCCGGTACGATGCATCCGGTCTGTACTTCGCCGATGCGTCTGGGCAGGGCGAAACGAACGCGGCCGTCCGCTTTCTTTTTGTCATGTGAGAGGCTGAAAAGGATGGCAGCCTCGTCCAAACCGGCAGGAATCTCCGTCGGCAGTCCGAGAGCCTCCAAATCATGAACAATGTTATCGGCTATCGGTTCGCGTGTCAACCCCAAACGCTCGGAAAGCCGGGCCGCGGCGACGGTACCGATGGCGACGGCCTCACCGTGGGCGAGGGCAAAGCCGCTGGCGGCCTCGATGGCGTGGCCGAGGGTATGGCCGAGATTGAGGGCGGCGCGCTTACCGGTTTTCTCGAAGGGGTCTTCCTGGATGGTGCGGATCTTGACGGCCGCCGAACGGTTCACGAGCGCCGTCAGGTAATCCAAGTCGCCGCGACATTCGGCGAAGCGGCGGAGCATGTCGGCCAGACCGGGATCGGCGATGACCGCGTGCTTGTAGGTCTCGGCCAATCCGCATCGCGTCTCGCGGTCGGGCAGCGTCGCCAGGAAGGCCGTGTCGGCAAGCACCGCGCAGGGCGGGTGAAAGGCCCCGATCAGATTCTTGCCGGCCGGGAGGTCGGCGCCTGTCTTGCCGCCGATGCCGGCATCGACCATGGAGAGGAGGGTGGTGGGCAGGTTGAGCCACCGAATGCCGCGCATCCAGGCCGATGCCGCGAAGCCCGTCAGGTCACCCGTGACGCCGCCGCCCAGCGCGATGACCAAGTCGCCGCGTTCCAGTCCCGCCTCGCACATCGCCTGCCAGATTGAGGCGACCGTCGCGAGTGTCTTGTGTTCCTCGCCGGCGGGAATCGTAAAGGTCGGTACGTCACGTCCCAGCGCGGCCTTCACGGCCGGACCGCAGAGCGGCATCGTATTGGAGTCGCCCACGAGGAGAAGATGTATGGGCTTCGGCGTCAGCTTGGCCAAGACGTTCGGCAGTGCCCGTACGGCGTGCGGCGCGATCAGGACGTTGTAGGGCTCGCCCATGCCGCCGACGATGTAGCGTCCGAAGAGGGCCAGGACCTTCGGCCAGACCTCCTGCGGCGTCATTTCGGCTTCAAGGTTAAGCTGGAGCGTGAAGGAACTGTAATGGGCCTCGCGCTCCTTCAGTAGCTTGCGAAGCTGGTCGCCGTCCTTTGACCACGGGCGCGAGCCCTTCTTGCGTTCCACGCGGCGCACGAGGGCCTCGACAGACGTGCGGATGCAGACCACCGGACCGCAGGCCTCGGCCATTGCGCGGTTCTGCGGACGCAGCAACGCCCCGCCGCCCAGGGCGACGATGCCGTCGGGACGCGATTCGCAGAGCGCCTTGAGTGTCGCCGTCTCCGCGTCGCGAAAGGCCTCGGGACCCGCCGTCTGCACGTACTCCGGGATGGTCATGCCGATGCGACGCTCAATCAATGTGTCGAGATCCATCGCGGGTTTGCCGATGGCGGCGGAAAGGTTATGGGCGCAGGTGCTCTTGCCCGTGGCGGGCGGACCGTAGAGGAAGAGGGTCGGGGAGGCCAAGGGCAGTTTCGGTTCGGGGAATGTGAGAGGCATGGCAGGAATCCAGGAATTTAAGGTGCGGCGTCGCTCCGCGTGGCATAAGCCAACATCTCGCGGGCGTGGTCGGCCGTGACCGAGGTCAGGTCTGCCCCGCCGAGCATGCGGGCAATTTCGGCGGCGCGGCCCTCCGCCGTCAGGGGTTCGATTCGGGTGACGGAGCGTCCCTCGACCACCTGTTTGGCCACGCGGAAATGGGTGTGCCCGAAGACGGCGCACTGCGGCTGATGGGTGATGCAGAGGACTTGGGCGCGGGCTCCGAGGGCGCGGAGTTTCCGGCCGACGGCGCGGCCGGTCTCGCCGCCGATGTTGGCGTCGATTTCGTCAAAGATGAGGGTCGGCACGGCACGGTGACGGGCCACAATGGCGTCGACGGCCAACATGACGCGCGCGATCTCGCCTGAGGAGGCGATGTCCGCCAGAGGACGCGGGTCCTCGCCGGGGTTCGGTCCGAAACAGAAGGTGATGATGTCCGCCCCGTCGGGACCGGGCGCACGGGGGGCACAGCGGATCGGAAGCACGGCCTTGGCGAACCCGAGACCGCGGAGCTCGGCCAGAATCTCCTCCGACAGCGCGGGCAGCGCCGCGCGGCGCCTGGCCGAGAGCGTTTCGGCGGCACGACGGAGGTCGGCCTCGGCGTCGCGGATGCGGCCCTGAAGTCCGGCGATGCGTTCGTCGGCTTCTCCTAGGAGCGTCAGCCGCTCCTTGGCGGATTCCAACGCGGCGAGGATATCGGGAATGGTCTTGCCGTAACGGCGGCGGAGACGCTGAATCTGGGCCATGCGGGCCTCGAGGCGTTCCAGCGTGTCGGGGTCGGCCTCAATGCGCGAGAGGCGTTGGGCCACGGTCGTGGAAAGGTCCTGGATGCTTTCCTGAATCCCCGCCAGCGTCTCTTCCCAGCCGGTCGCCTCGGGGAGGAGACGGGCCAATTCGCGAAGGGTACGGTTGCAGCGGAGGAGCTCGTCGGAGACGGCCGTCTCGCCATCGGTCAGGATATTGGCGACGGTATTTCCCAGAGAGAGAATCTCTTCGGCGTTGGCCGCCTCGTCGTGACGGGCGGTCAGTTCGTCACCGTCGGCCTCCGTAGGGGCGACGGCTTCGATCTCGGCCACATCCTCAGCCAGTCGAAGCGACTCCTCGCGGCGTGCTTCGGGATCCCCGGTGAGCTCGTCGAGTTCGGCTTTGAGGCTCTGCAGACGCTGCCAGCACGCATCATAGGCGGCCCGCTCGGTGGCCGTGTCGGCGTAGCGGTCGGTGAGTTCGAGTTGGAACGCACTGTCGCGGAGGGCGCGAGGATCGTCGGGACCGTGGATTTCGGTCAGGAGCGGGGCCAACGCCTTCAGGACCGTGGCCGTGGCGGGCGCGTCGTTGATGCGGACGCGGCTTTGCCCAACGGCCGTAACGGTGCGGCGGATGATGAGTTCGCCCCCGTCGCAGGTGGGGAGCTCGGCTTCAGCCAATACGGCGTCGACGGCGTCCGTCCCGGTCACCTCAAAGGCATAGACCGCCGTGACGGAGGCCTCTTTTTCGCCCGTCCGGACGATGGTCCGGTCGGCCCGTTCGCCGAGAATAAGGTGCAAGGCTCCCAACAGCACGGACTTACCCGCGCCGGTTTCGCCGGTGATAACATTGAGGCCCGGGCCAAAGCAGACCTCGGCCGCTTCGACGACGGCCAGATTCCGAACCGATAGGCGTATCAGCATGACGCCAGAAGGATACCAAAAATATCCCTCCGAACGCCTGTCTTTCTGCGATATCAGGGGGCTCCGCGGCCCTCAGTCACGCGGATTGACGAGGGCGCCGAGGCGGGCGCTGAGGGCCCTGCGCGTGGCGATGACCTCGACGGGGCAGGGGAGCGAACGCGCAAAGACCGTCCCGTAGCTCTTGCGCGTGACGCGGGCGTCGGCCACGATGACGATGCCCCGGTCCGTGCGGCTGCGGATGAGACGCCCGAAGCCCTGACGGAACCGGATGACGGCCTGGGGCAGGGCGAGTTCGTAGAAGGGTACGCCTCCCCGGTTTTTGATGCGGTCGCAGCGGGCCCTGAAGAGGGGATCGCCGTAACTCTCAAAGGGCAGGCGTGCGATGACGACGCAGCTCAGCGCGTCACCCGCCACGTCCACGCCCTCCCAGAAACTCTGCGTGCCGAAGAGCACGGTCGGCTCGCCGTTGGCGCGGAGGGCTTCGGTGATGGCATCGCGCGGCGCGGTGTCCTGGGTCAGCAGGCGGATGCCTTTGTCGCGGAGGAAGGGCTGAAGCTGTTCGGCGCAGGCCCGCATCATCTCATAGGAGGTGAAGAGCGCCAGCGAACGGCCCTTGGCCGTGGTGAAGAGACTGTACATCATCCGCGAGAGTTCGAGCGTGTACTGCGGGTCCTCGACCTCGGGGAGAAAATCGGGCACAGCCACGCAGCACTGCTCCGGATAATCGAAGGGACTCTCCGCGACGAACTCGCTGACCGTGCGGTCGGTCAGGTCGTTGAGCCCGAGACGGCGGCGCAGATGGTCAAAACTCCCCCCGATGCGCAGCGTGGCAGAGGAGAAGACAATCGTCTCGCGTTCGCCGTAGAGGAGGGAACGCAGTTGGGCGGAGACGTCGAGCGGGGCAACCGAGAGGGTGACGAGACCCTCCTGGCGTTGGCCGCCGCAGCGGGCTATCCAGTAGACGCAGTCGCTCCGCGTGGCGTTGAGCAGCGTGTCGAGTCCCTTGCCGAAGGTTTCGATGCGCTCGCGGACGGCGGAAATGGAGACGGTGAGTTCCTCAAAGGGATTGTCGCCTTGGGGCTGCTGCGGCATGCGGCGGGCGATTTCCGTCAGGAGGCGTTCGAGCAGGCGGTGGGCCAGGCTGAGCTGTTCCTTGACTGCCGTGCGGCGCGCGTCGATGTCGGCCTCAGGCAAAAGGGGCTCGGCGGGGGTGAAAAGCGAACCGCTCAGGCAGACCTCACGCCGCAGGGCCGGTGTACCGTCCTGTAGGGGCGGTTTAGCGGGATCGGGCACGCAACGGTACCGGACCGTGTGGTCGGGCGTGTGCTCCGTGAGGGTGTAGAGGAATTCGAGAAGCTCCGTGCCGCGCTTGGCTAGGTCGACGCCGCAGGCCCGGATGTCGGCCAGGAGTGCCGTCAGGGTGACCTGGTCGGCTGGATCGGGCACGGCAGCCTCGATGAAGTCTTTGCGCGTGCGCTCAAGGATCCCGTAGGCTTCGCGGCCCTTGCTCGGCGCCAGGCGCTGGCAGAAGTCGTAGAGGGCGAAGGGCGAGAGCTCCTCGGTGAGGAACTGTGTTGCGGCGTTCTCGAGATTGTGGGCCTCGTCGAAGACGACCTGGGCGTGCGGGGGCAGCACCGAGGCCTCGCCCGAGAGTTCGGCGAAGACGAGGGCGTGGTTGGTGATGATGAGATCGGCCTGCTGCGCGTTCTGGCGGGCCCTCAGGAGGAAACAGCGTTTGGCGAAACGGCACTTCTTGCCGGTGCAGGTATCGGCTTGGCAGCCGAGGGAATGGCGGAAGGCCGGGTCATCGCAGCCGTATTCGGGACGGAAGGTGTCCAGGTCGCCGTCGACGGTCTTCGATGCCCACGCCGTGAGATCGGAGAAGAGGAGGAGTTCGTTGGCGCTGAGCGAGGGGAGCCCCTCCTCCAGGAGAATGCCGAACCGCCTCAGGCAGAGATAGTTGCCGCGGCCCTTGAGCGTGACGGCCGAGAACTTCCGGTCTCTCGGCAGGTGGGGCTGCAGGATGCGTGCGACGATGGGCGCGTCTTTGGCAATGAGCTGGGTCTGGAGGTTGCGCGTATTGGTGGAGATGACGATCGGCAGATTGTTGCGGACCGCCCAGATCGCTGCCGGCACCAGATACGCCAAACTCTTGCCGACGCCCGTGCCCGCCTCGGCCAGCAGGAAGTCCCGTCGGTTGAGTGCGTCGGCCACGGCCCTGGCCATCGCGGTCTGGCCGGCGCGCGGTTCATAACGTTCAAACTGCTTCGCCAGTTCCCCGCCCTCGCCGAAGACCGCCTCGACCGCGCCAGGCGGTACGGGCAGCCACGACTCGGCCGGCGTCAGGCCGCGCGACGGGGCTTTGGCGAACTGACGGAATCCCGCGTACCAGGCGCTGTCCTCGCTCTCCTCAAAGAGACGGTTGTCGCGGACATCGCTGATGGCGTCCTCAAGGTCCCTCCGCTCTGCCCCGCGCGCGCAGGCCAGCATCGTGTCGAGTGCCCAGGAGGGAAGGGATTCGAAGTCCATGGGGAGTTCAGAAGTCTTCGGAGAGGTAACGCACCGCGCGGATGGAGGTGGGCAGACGGCTGCCGCTCGGAATCTCGACAATCGCCCCCTCGAGTTTGCTCGGGCCCGGGGCGACCTCGAAACGGGCCGGGATGCCGGTCGTGAACTTCTTCAGCACCGGCTCAATCTGGCGGCCGATGACGGAATTCCGGGGGCCGGTCATGCCGATGTCGGTGATGTAGGCCGTGCCGCGCTCCAGAAGGGCGGCGTCGCTTGTCTGCACGTGGGTGTGCGTGCCGAAGACGGCCGAAACCCGTCCGTCCAGCCAGTACCCCATCGCGATCTTCTCCGACGTCGCCTCCATGTGGACGTCCACGAAGACCGGAATGTTCGCCGGAAGGCTCTTCAGGGCCCTGTCGGCGACGCGGAAAGGATTTTCCGCTGGGGCCATGAAGACCTGGCCCACCACCGAGATAACCCCGATCGGGCCCAACGGGGTCTCCGCCATGGCCGCGACCGCGCCCGGCACACCCTCGGGGAAGTTCGCCGGGCGGACAATGCGCTTCTCCAGCGCAATCTCCGTGTCGAAGCCGCGCTGACCCCACGTGTGGTCGCCCAACGTGATGAGCGTCGCGCCCGCGTCAAAGAGCGTCTTGGCGATGGCTAGGGTGATGCCGTTACCCGCGGCGGCGTTCTCGGCGTTGGCGATGATGGCGTGAACTTCACCCGTGGCGAGCAGACGGCGCGCGACCCGGCAGAACATGTCGCGCCCGGGCGACCCGACAATGTCGCCGACAAGCAGAATGCGCATAAAGGGAACCTCCGTTTTGCCCGCATTGTACCAAACCGCGTCATCGCGCCGACGCGACGGGGCTCAGCGGAGGTAGGTGATCAGCCTGCGGCGGCACCGGGCGGAACCCCGTACGGCCCCGTCCTCCTCCACGTTGCCGCACCACATCTCCGCGTCGTCGGCCGAAACGGGTTTTGACGGATCGGGCGTCGGGATGACGTGGATCTCGGCGCTGTCGGCGTGGGGGAGGTATTCATCCCACGGTACGGGGACCATGTGGATGTCGCCGTCGCCGCCCCGTCGTGGCACATAGTCCACGCGCGGCACGGTTCGGAATCCGTGGGCCGTCACCTCGATAGTCCCGCCGCCTTTGCCGCCGTGGTCGGGTGTGAAGCCCGTCTTCAGAATCAGTTCCGAGTCGAATCCCGAACCGCCGAAACACGCCCGCGCGTAGCCGTCGGCGATGGCCTCCCGCTCCCAGGCCGCCGGCGCCCGCCGCGTCACGGCCTCAAAGGCTGTGCGCGTCGATCGAAGCTGTCGGTAGAGCGGAATCAGCAGCAGCGGTGCGAAGGCGAAGTATAGGGCCCTGAAATACTGCGTGTGGAAGGCCACAAAGCGCTGATGGACCGTGTCGATGTCCCAGTGGCGGATGAGATCGGGGTCAATCAACGGCGGAATCCCCTCGAGATGGCGGGCTGCGATGACGTTGATGCGGCCCTCCTTGCGGAAGACGAAGTCATCGCCGAACCCGACCTTCCCGTCGTTGAGCAGGGCTGTCATGCGGCGCTGGGCCAGGGGGGTGAAGAGGAGGCGGAAGGCCCGTTCGTTGCTGCGGTTCGGGGTGCGGAAGAGGGTCTCAAAGGCCGTGTCGGCCATGAGGGTGAACTGCGATTCGTCCTTCAGGTTGCGCGAGAAGGCCATCAGTTTCCGTTTGGTGCGCCAACGGCGGAAGCGCGCGAAGAGGCCGGGCCGTTCACCCGCGTAGTCCGTCGGCGTGCGTGAAAAGCGCAGCTCGGGCGCCGCGTCGTTGGCGTAAATCAGCCGCGTCGATTCGGTATAGACCGGAACCGGTTTGACCACCGAGGCCACAAGGGTCTGGACCCGCGTTACGAGCCGCGACCTTCCTTTGCCGTCGCTGACGCGCTCCGTCCAGGTGATGACCAGCGAACCGGTGTAGGTCTTATCGCCCCAGTCCTGATGACGGAACGAGGCCAGCAGGTAGGGATTACCGTTGATTTCGCCGCTCTGCACGCACCGCACCGAGTTGTCGTCGCCGGCATCGGGATTCCAGCCGAACTCTGCGGCCAGCTCCTCCGCGCGGCCTTGGGTGAAGTAGGCGTCGGGTTCGATGATGGGAATGACCTTGTGGAGCAGCGCTGTCGGCTGTTCCCAGTCAAAAAGATGGTTGAGCGGGGCCATCTGGGCTTCTGCCCGCGCCTGCAGTTCGGTCGCCTCCGATTCGGTCTCGGCAATCCGTGCGTCGAGGGTTTTGCCGCCGCGGTACAGTATCACCGCCAGCGCGATGCCGACCGGCACGGCCACAATCCCTGCAATACCCGCCCAGTCGGGCGGGACAGGCAGGTCAGGCGAGAGATTGCCGAAGCGCAGAATGGCCGCGCCGAGACCGACGATGACCAGGACGACGCAGAGCAAGAAGGCGATACTCAGCCAACACCGTCGGTTGCGGAGACGCTTCAGACGGGCCCACGCCGCCTTCAGCCACGCGACGGTCTTGCGGTTCTCGGCGACATTGACGCCCGAACGCTTCAGCAGATCCTTGAAACACGCCGCGACCGCCTGGGCATGTTCCGCCCTGTAGCGGCGGTCGAACTGCCGCACCGGATCCTCGAAGGCCTCTTCGGCTGCCTGCGTCACGGCCTCGCCGCCCTCGCGTCAGTATCAGAAGAAGGCCTTGCGGGCCTCGGCCTTCGTCGCGGCCGAAGCGGTGAAGGGAATGCGCGTGGTGTAACCCGAGCGCGCCGCCACGATCATCTTCGTCGGCCATTTGTAGACGTCGGTATTCCACTGCATGACCGTGTCGTTGTAGAGCGACCGCGCTGCGGTGATCTCCTGCTGAAGGTAACGGTTCTGCTGCATCGCGTCGGCAATCGCCGTGTGCGCGCGGAGTTCAGGATAGGCCTCAACCTGCGGAAAGAGCCGTCCGAAGGCCATGTCCAGCCCCTGTGAAACCGCGTTGCGCCCAGCGTCCGTTCCGGCCGAGGCCGCTCCGCCGCGGAAGGCCGCCACGGCCTTCATCACGTCCTTGTCCAGATCGATGGCCTTCGACACGAGCCCCGCCACGTTCTGCAGCACCTGGACGCGCTGCTCGAGATAATTGTCAATCTCCGAGGCCTCCGCCTGAAGCTTCTGCTGCAGCTGCCGGAAATAGTTCTTCGCCGCGATTTTCATGAAGAGAAAGATGAAGCCCGGCACGATGCCGAGGCACCACAGCAGAATCTCAAAGAGCAACGACCCGAGCCCCACTTGGATCGGCAGCTGCTTATCAATCACCGATACGTCCCGGCCCGCCGCGTTGATCGGACCATTCATCTCATCCAGTTCGTTCGCCATAATCGACTTCCCTTTTCCTGAAGACCGCTTTCCGACCGGCATCTGCCGACCGACCTGTGAGCATCATAGCACATCGCCCGTGCCGTCGCTGCGCGGGCGGTGCAGACTTTTTGCGGCATTGATGGGAGAGGAGGCAAGATGGTTGCCCTTACCCTCATGGGATATGTTAGGGTGAAGCTAGATAGGCCGCTCGCACCCCGGCTCCACCTCTTGGAAAGGTTCCCCCCATGGAAAATCTGGACGCGTTGCTCACTAAAATCCGAACCGAAGGCATAGACGCCGCGCAGGCGGAGGCCGAAGCCATTCTGACCAAGGCCCGCGAGGAAGCCGCCCGTATCGTGGCGGAGGCCAAGACCGCCGCCCTGGCCACCGCCGAAGAGGCGAAGCGCGAGGCGGCCCGTCACGCGCAGGGCGCCGAGGCGACCGTCCGTCAGGCCGCCCGCGACGTGCTGATCAAGCTCGGCCAGGATATCGAAGACCTTTTCGTCCGAACCCTCGGCGGCGCCGTGGACGAAGCGCTGAAGCCCGACAAACTCATTGAGGATCTCGTCCGTGCCGCCGTGGAGACCTACATCGGCAAAGGTGACGCGGCCGAACTCGTCGTGCCCGAATCCCTCCTGCCCGCCGTCCGTAAACTCATGGCCGCTCGGAAAGAGGTCACCGTCGTGACCGACCCGCTGATGGGCACCGGCTTTCGTGTCCGCCTCTCCGGCGGCCGGGTCGAACACGACTTCTCCGGCGCCGCCGTGACCGAGACGTTGGCGTCCCATCTCCGTCCGCGGCTCGCGGCGTTGCTTAAGGACTGACATCCGATGAGTCTCGGTTATCTGCTCGCGTCGCTCCCGATGCTCTCTCCCGACAGAGCGCCGGCCATTACGGCCGAAGCTTTCCGGTCGGCCTGCGCCTCGGCGCTCGGTGCCCGTGACGCCGAGGCCGCCGCGGCCCTGCTGGACGGGACGGCCGAGGCGGGTGACCATCCGGCCGTCCGCGCTTGGCGCGACTTGGAGGCCGCCATCGACGGGGCCATCGGCCGCCGCCGTCTGGCGCTGCGCGGCGCCGCGGGCGGAACGTCTTTTACCCCTCCCGAGACGTCGGCCTGTCCTGTCTGGCTGACGCGCGCCGTCGACGACGCCTTTACGGCCGCAGCCGATCCGCTGGCGCGTGAGGACGCGCTGATGCGCGTGCGCTGGACGGCGGCCGAATCGCTGGCCGGACCCGACCCGTTGGGACGCGGCCGGCTCTTCGCCTACGCCGTTCAGCTCCGCCTGGCCCTGCGGCGCGCGGCGCTCTCGCCCGAAGCCGGCACCGCGCGGCTCGAGGCGGCTCTCCCGAAAGAAACCCTTTAACCGCGGAACAGAGGTTTGCGTATGGATAAAGCGACCGGTATCATCACAGGCGTCAACGGCAACATGATCACGGTGGCCTTCACCGGGGCCGTGGCGCAGAATGAAGTGGGCTATGCCCACGTGACTCAAGGCGACAAAAACCTGCGGCTGATGAGCGAAATCGTCCGCATCCGCGACGGTGTCGCAGACATGCAGGTCTTCGAAGACACCGTCAGCCTGAAGGTCGGCGACACCCTCGACTTCACCGGCAACCTCCTCTCTGCCGAACTCGGTCCCGGCCTCCTCGGCCGCGTCTACGACGGTCTGCTTAATCCTCTTCCCGAACTTGCCGAGCAGTGCGGCTTCTTCCTGCAGCGCGGTACTTATCTGCCCTCCCTTGACCGTGCGGCCAAATGGACCTTCACGCCGACGGCCAAGCCCGGTGACCGCCTGACGGCCGGCGAGACCCTCGGCACCGTGCCCGAGGGTGCCTATACGCACCGGATCATGGTGCCCTTTTCTTGGCGCGGCGTCTACACGGTCAAGTCGATTGCGCCAGCGGGTGACTACAGCGTCGAGGCGACCGTCGCCACGCTGACCGACGCACAGGGCCGCGAACAGACCGCAACCCTGATGCAGCGTTGGCCGGTCAAGCTCCCCATCACCTGTTACGCCGAGCGTCTCCGTCCCACCGAGACCCTCTCCACCGGCATCCGTTCCGTCGACACCTTCTTCCCCGTGGCCATCGGCGGCACCTACTGTATCCCCGGTCCCTTCGGTGCCGGCAAGACCGTCCTTCAGCACCAGACCTCGCAGTACGCGGACGTCGACATTGTTGTCGTGGCGGCCTGCGGCGAACGCGCCGGCGAAGTCGTGGAGACCCTGCGCGAATTTCCCGAGCTCAGGGACCCCAAGACGGGACGGACCCTGATGGACCGCACCATCATCATCTGCAACACCTCGTCCATGCCAGTCGCCGCCCGCGAGGCTTCCGTCTACACGGCCGTGACCTTGGCCGGTTACTACCGCCAGATGGGCCTCAACGTCCTCCTCCTGGCCGACTCTACCTCTCGCTGGGCCCAAGCCCTCCGCGAGATGTCAGGCCGCCTTGAGGAAATCCCCGGCGACGAAGCCTTCCCTGCCTATCTTGAGTCGGTCATCGCCGGCTTCTACGAACGTGCCGGCCGCGTCCGCCTCAAGGACGGCTCCATCGGTTCCGTCACCATCGGCGGCACCGTCTCGCCCGCCGGCGGCAACTTTGACGAGCCGGTCACCCAAGCCACGCTCAAGGTCGTCGGGGCCTTCCACGGCCTCTCCCGTGCGCGTTCCGACGCCCGCCGCTATCCGGCCGTCGACCCGCTCGATTCCTGGTCGAAGTACCGCAGCGTTGTCGATCAGGACCGCGTCGAAGCGATGCGCGACCTCCTGCGCCGCGGTGCTGACGTCGAGCAGATGATGAAGGTCGTCGGCGAGGAAGGCACCGCGATGTCCGACTTCCTTGATTATCTCCGCAAGGAACTCATCGACGCCGTTTACCTGCAGCAGAACGCCTTCAACGAAGTCGACGCCCAGTCTTCCGTCGAACGTCAGCGCGAGGCCTTCGCCGAACTCGAAGCCCTCGTCGGCACTGCCTTTGCCTTCACCGACAAGACCGTTGCCCGAACGTCCTTCCTGCGGCTCCAGCAGGCCTTTATTGACTGGAACAACACCCCTGCCGACGCCCCCGAATACGCCGACCGCAAGGCCGCGCTCCGCGCGCTTACCGAGGAGATTCTCCATGCATAAGCTCTACCACCGTATCGACAGCATCGCCGGTTCCGTCGTCACCCTCCGTGCCGAAGGCGT
Source organism: uncultured Kiritimatiellota bacterium (assembly GCA_944391065.1). Lineage (GTDB taxonomy): Bacteria > Verrucomicrobiota > Kiritimatiellia > RFP12 > DVOR01 > Spyradenecus. Next base: position 42,009 of record CALXSH010000002.1, read on the forward strand.
GCGCAACAAAGAGCTCGCCGAAATCGACTCCCGCACGGGCACCTCCCTCGCGCAGGTCATCAAGCTGGTCGGCGATGAGGTCACCCTGCAGGTTTTCGCCGGCGCCCGCGGCGTCGCCACCGACGCGCAGGTCCGCTTCCTTGGCCACCCGATGCAGGTTCCCTTTGGCGACGAACTTCTTGGGCGCGTCTTCACCGGTTCGGCCAAGCCCCGTGACAACGGCCCCGCACTGACGATGAACCTGACCGACATCGGCACCCCTTCGGTCAATCCCGCCCGTCGCATTATTCCCCGTCACATGGTCCGTACCGGCATTCCCATGATCGACGTCTTCAATACGCTTGTCGAGAGCCAGAAGCTGCCGATCTTCGCCCGTGCCGGCGAGCCCTACAATGACCTCCTCGCCCGCATCGCCCTGCAGGCCGAGGTCGATATCATCATTCTCGGCGGCATGGGTCTTAAGCACGACGACTACCTGGCCTTCCGCGACACCCTTGACGCTTCCGGGGCCCTCTCGCGCACGGTCATGTTCATTCATACCGCAGCCGACCCCGTCGTGGAATGCATGCTCGTCCCTGACGTCTCCTTGGCTGTGGCCGAGCAGTTTGCCCTCCGCGGCAAACGCGTTCTCGTCCTCCTGACCGACATGACCTCCTTCGCTGACGCCATGAAGGAAATCGCAATCACGATGGAGCAGATCCCTTCCAATCGCGGTTACCCCGGCGACCTCTACTCCCAGCTCGCCGCCCGTTACGAGAAGGCCGTCGACTTTGAAGGCGCCGGTTCCATTACCATCCTGGCCGTCACGACGATGCCGGGCGACGACGTCACTCATCCCGTTCCTGACAATACCGGCTACATCACCGAAGGTCAGTTCTACCTGCGCGACGGCCGCATCGAACCCTTCGGCTCCCTCTCCCGTCTGAAGCAGCAGGTCAACAAGGATACCCGCGAGGACCACCGCACCATCATGGACGCGATGATCAAGCTCTACGCCCAGTACAAGGATGCCGCCGAAAAGCAGTCCATGGGCTTCCGCATGACCGACTGGGACCGCAAACTCCTGCGCTACGGCGAACGCTTCGAGGAGAAGATGATGGACATTTCCGTCAATATCCCTCTCGAGCAGGCCCTCGACCTCGGCTGGGCCATCTTGGCCGAATGCTTCGAGCCCATGGAAACCGGCATCCCCTCCAAGATGGCCGAGAAGTTCTGGCCGAAGAAGGCATGACCGACAGGGTAAGCCCCTTCCCGCGAGGTGCCCATGGCTAAAATCAAACACACCAAGACGGAACTGAAGGCCCAGACCGACGCCCTGCGGCGGTTCCAGCGCTTTCTGCCGATGCTGCAGCTCAAGAAGCAGCAGCTCCAGGCCGAAATCGCCGCCATCTCCGCCCGCCTGGCCGAAGTGGAGGAGCGCGGCGTCCGCGCCCGCGAGGCCCTCAACCGCTGGGTCGCCCTCTATTCCGACAGCGGGGTTTGCCCCGAGAACCTCGTCGCCTTCCGGGGTGTCCGTACGACGCAGGGCAACATCGCCGGCGTGACCATCCCGGTCTACGAGGGTATCGACGCCGAACCCGTGCCGCTTGACCCCTACCGCACGCCGGCCTGGACCGACGACGCACAGGACATGCTCCTCGGTCTGATGCGCATCCGCGCCGAGGCCGACGTGCTCCGCCGTCAGCGCGACCTGGTCCGTGAGGAACTTCATACGACCGGCCAGCGCGTCAATCTCTTTGAGAAGGTGAAAATCCCCGAGTGTCGTGAGAACATCCGCATCATCCGCATCTTCATCGGCGACGAACAGACCGCCGCCGTCGTTCGCGGCAAGATCGCCAAGAGCCGCACGCCCAAGCGGGCCGATGGAGAGGAGGTGCCGGCATGATTGTCCCGATGGAACGCCTCACCCTCCTCTGCCTCGATTCCGCGCGGGAATCGGTCCTCACCGCTCTGCGTGACTTGGGTTGCGTCCATGTCCGCGTCGAGACGCGTGACTCCGAAACCCTGCGGCGCGCCGCCGCGGCCGTCGCCGCTGCCGAACAGGCCCTGCGCGTGCTGACCGTCGCTGAGGCGGACGGCACCTTTGCCTTCAAACCCGACGCGGCCTCGCCCGTCGCCGCTCTGGCGCCCGAGGCGTTGGCCGTCGAGGCCGAGGCCTTGGCGGCCGTCCGCACCGCTGCCGACGTCACCCGTGCCGCCGAACTCATCACCCGTCTGCGCGACGAAGCGCAGAACCTCCGTACGCAGCTCCGTCGCTATGCCCCCTTCGGTTCCGTCGATCCGTCGACTGTCACGGCGCTGCAGGGCAAGGGCCTCGCCGTCCGCCTTTACCGCTGTCCCGAATCGGTACCCGCCGGCGAAGGGAATGACTTTACCTTGGGTACCGAGGCCGGCTTCCGGTATGGCGTCCGCCTCGGAGGTGATGCGTTGCCGGAGGGGTATGAGGCCGTTCCGTTGCCTGAACGCTCCACGGCCGCCATGGCCGACGAGGCCGTACGTGACGAAGCCGCCGCCGCCCGTCTGGTTACGCTGATTGCGGATGCCGCCGAATCCCTCCGGCCTCTCCTCAGCCGCAACCTGGAGGAACGCCGCCGCGACAATGTCGTCGCCACCGTCGCCGAGAACCTTCGTGCCGAGGGCCCGATCGCCTGCCTGGCGGGCTACGTCCCCAAGCGTCTCCATGACACCGTCGTTGTCCGTGCCGAAGCGGAGGGGTGGGGCGTTGTCCTCGAGGAACCCGACCCGGATGACGCCGAGGTCCCCGTCCTGCTCGAAGCGCCCCGCGGCTTCCGCGCCATCGGCGCGCTCTTCAGCGGACTCGGCATTCTGCCGGGTTACATAGAGGGCGATATCAGCGTGCCCTTCTACCTCTTTTTCTCGCTCTTCTTCGCCATGCTGATCGGCGACGCGGGCTACGGTCTCGTCATGCTGGCCGGGGTACTCCTGGCTGCGCTGCGCCTCCGCAAGAAGACCGCGGCCAAACCCGTGCTGCAGATCTTCACGGTCTTCGCCCTCTCGACCATACTCTGGGGTGTCCTCTCGGGCACCTACTTCGGCATCGCCAAGGCTGCGCTGCCGGCCGTATTGCGGGAGATTCCGACCGTGGACTGGCTGGGGCAGGACAGCAATGTCATGTTCCTCTGCTTCCTGATCGGCGCCGTCCACATCTCCGTGGCCCGCCTCTGGAACGCCGTCCTCCTCCTGCCCGGCCTGAAGGCTCTCGGCGAACTCGGTTGGCTTGGCGTCACTTGGAGCATGTTCATGATTGTTTCCGGCATCGTCGTCGAGTGGTTTACCCAACCCGGCTGGGCTTGGTGGCTCCTCGGCGGCAGCGTCGCGGCCATTCTCGTGCCAATGGTGGCCGACATCCGCCGCGAGGGCATCAGCATCGGCATGCTCCCGCTCAATGTCATCAGCGCCATGGGTGACATCATCAGCTATGTCCGCCTCTTCGCTGTCGGCCTGGCCTCCGTCAAGGTCGCGGAGAACTTCAACGCGATGGCCTTTCAGCTCGACCTGCCGCTCGTGCTGCGTGTCGTGGCCGTCTGCGTCATCCTGCTCCTCGGCCATGGGCTCAACCTGGCCATGGGCGCCCTCTCGATTCTCGTTCACGCCGTCCGCCTGAACACCCTGGAGTTCTCCAACGCCAAGGGCGTCACCTGGTCCGGCGTGCCCTACACTCCCTTCAAACAACCGCAACAGTAAAAGGAATCACACTATGGATATGAATGTCGCCCTTGGTATCGCCGGTGCCGTCACCTGCCTTGCCCTCTCCGCCGTCGGGTCCGCCTTCGGGACCGGCTTCGCCGCCGCCGGTGCCATCGGGGCGTGGAAGAAGTGCTACGCGCAGAACCGCCCCGCGCCCTTTCAGCTCATGACCTACGTCGGCGCGCCCATCACCCAGACCCTCTACGGGATGCTGCTGATGTTCACGATGATTTCCACCGCCCAGGACCCCAATTTGCTCCCCGGCGGCGGCGCGGCCATGCTCATTCTCGGCGCCTTCGCCGGCCTGGCCATCGGCATGTCGGCTCTCTTCCAAGGCCGCGCCGCGGCCTGCGCGGCCGACTCCCATGGCGAAACCGGTCAGGGCCTCACCAACAACCTTTCTGCCCTCGGTATCGTCGAGACCGTCGCCATCTTCGTGATGATCTTCACCCTGCTCGCCGTCGGCAGCCTCGTGCCCGAGGTTGCCTGAGCGACATCCCGCTGACGAAAAAAGGCCGTGCCCCGATTGGGGCGCGGCCTTTTTGGCTTCGCGCGGTGAGTTTACTCGGTAATCTCCTGCAGGAGCGGGGCAGGGGCCGCTTCGGCGACCTGCTGCGGAGCCGGGGCCTTGCTTTCCGCTGCGGTTTCTTCCTTGGCTGCGTCCGGAACCGTCTTGGGTTCGGAGGCCGTACCCGGCGTGGGCGGATCGGGCTCCTCCGACCAGCCGCCGCCGAGGGCGCGGTAGAAGGCCACGGCGTTGGTGAGCAGCTGATAATTGTGGATGGTCAGCTGTTCGCGGGCCGTCAGCAGGTTGCCCTGCTGCACGATGACCTCGCTGAAGTCCGATTCGCCGGCTTTGTAGATTTGCAGGGCGATGTCGTAGGCGATGGAGCTCTGATGTTCCGAGCGCGTCAGCGCCTCGGTGCGTTCGACCTCGTTGAGGCAATTCTGCCAGGCCGTCTCGGCCTCGCGGTAGGCGTTCAGCACGGTGTCGTTGTAGTCGGCGACCGTCGCTTCCAACAGGGCTTTCTGCGATTCGATGCGCTTCCGCCAGGTACCGAAGCCGAAGATGTTCCAGCGGATGGAGGGACCGAACCCGATGGAGCGCGTGTAGTCGCTGAGCGGACCGAGGTCCGGCGCGGAGAGCCCGAGCGTGCCGCCTAGGGCGAACGTCGGGTAGATCTCGGCCGTGGCGACGCCGACGGCAGCCGTTTGGGCGTGAATCGCCTCTTCCGCCATGCGGATATCCGCGCGGCGGCGCAGCAAATCGTTGGGGACGCGTTGGGGGATGCCCGGCTGCACGAGGGTGTCCGGCAGGGTCTCCAGATCCTCCCGTGTCGCGTAGGGGGCGCGGCCGGCCAGATAGTCAAGCGTCAGCATATTCTCCGTGATGGTCTGACGGAGCTGCGGCAGCGTGGCCATCACGCGGGCCACCTGTGCGCGGGCCGTGGCCAAATCATAACGCGTGGCCGTGCCGGCCTTGGCGCGCTGACGGGTGATGTCGGCGTTGCGGCGCTGCAGGGCGAGGTTCTCCTCCGCCACACGCAGACGCGCCTGCGCCTCACGCACCGCGATATAGGTCAGGGCCGTCTCGGCGATGAGGGAGATGCGGACCTCCTCCAGCGAATAGGCCTGCTGGCGTTCCTGCGCCTCGGCCTGCTCGACGCCGCGGGCGATGCCGCCGAAGAGATCCAGCTCCCACGACGCGTCGCCGGAGGCGGAGAGATTGTGGTTCCACCCCTTGGAGCGCTTCTCTCCCCAGCTCCGGCTCCAGTTGTAGCTACCGTCGGCGGAGATCTGCGGCATGTAGCCGGCTTCGGCCTGCTGACGGAGGGCGCGGGCCGAACGGAGCCGCGCCGTGGCCGCCTCAACGGTCGGGGAGGCCTTCAGCGCGTCTTCGATGAGGCGGTTCAGCAGCGGGTCGCCGAGACGTTCCCACCAGACCGCCAGCGAGAAGGTCCCGGCCTGGTCGCCGCCGGCGAACATGGCCGTACCGGCCTCGGGCGCCTCGGGCGCCGTATAGTCGGGTCCCACGGCGCAGCCGGCCAGCAGCACCGTCACGAGACCGAGCGCGAGGAGTGACGTCTTCACAGGCGGGTGACCGATTCGATGACGACCGCCTCGCGCGGGACGTCCTGGAAGTAACCGCGGATGCCCGTCGCCACCTTGGAGATGGCGTCGACGGTCTCAGCGCCCTTCACCACGCGGCCGAAGACGGCATACCCGTAGGCGGCCGGGTTGGGGGCGCGGAAGTTAAGAAAGTCGTTGTTGACCGTATTGATGAAGAATTGCGACGTCGCCGAATTGATTTCGGATGTGCGCGCCATGGCGATGGTGTAGCGGTCATTCTTCAGGCCGTTGGAGGCCTCGTTGCGGATCGGGGCGCGCGTCGGCTTCTGGGTCATGTCCGGCGTGAAGCCGCCGCCCTGAATCATAAAGCCGTCGATGACGCGGTGGAAGATGGTGCCGTTGTAGAAGCCGGCGTCGACATAGGCCAGGAAGTTGGCGACAGTCTCAGGCGCGGCGTTTTCGTCAAGGGTGATCTCAATGTCGCCCTTATTGGTCTTCATCAGAACATTGGTCATGGCAGGAATTCTCCGGATTGGCTTGCCGGACCGTATGATACGGCCCTTTGCCACAGTATCCCACAAGCCAAGACCGCGCGCAAACCAAAGCGCCCGCCGCGCGGCGAATGCGCACGGGATGCGGCGGCGAAAAGGAAAGGGGCCCCGGTGCTCCGGAGCCCCTGGGAGACGGCCGTCGGCTTAGGCCTTCGGCACGTCGGTCTTTTTGGGCGCGGTCTTGCGCTTGGCCGGCGCGGACTGACGCGGCGGCGTCTTGCGGACGGCTGAGGCCGGTTTGCGCGCGGCCTTCGGCTTGGCCGCGGCGCGGCGAGGCGGCAGTGAGGCTGCGAGGGCTTTGTTGTCGGCCGTCGGCGCCAGACGGATCGTCCGGTCCGTCGGGCCTTCGCGCAGGAGAAAATCGGCCAGCGGGTCCTCAATGAGCTTCTCGATGGCGCGGCGGAGCGGACGGGCGCCCTGCTCGGGACGCGATCCCTCGGCGCAGACCAGCGCCTTGGCCTCCGGGGTGAGTCCGAAGGTCACGCCGGAGGCCTGCAGACGCTTGCGGACCGCGGCCAGCTCGAGCTCCAGAATGGCCTCAATGGCCGCCTTGTCCAGCGCACGGAAGACGATGAGCTCGTCGAAACGGTTGATCAGCTCGGGCTTGAGCGTCCGGCGGATCTCCCGCATAATCTTGTCGCGCAGCGCCTCATGGGCCATCAGCACGCCCTTGGCCGCCTCACCCGGCAGGAAGCCGACCGTCGGCGCCTCGGCGGCGAAGTTGCAGCCGATGTTGGAGGTCAGGATGACGATGGTGTTGCGGAAATCGACGCGGCGGCCGAGACCGTCGGTGAGGCAGCCCTCCTCGAGAATCTGCAGCAGCATGTTGGTCACGTCCGGATGCGCCTTCTCGATTTCGTCGAAGAGGACGACGGAGTAGGGACGGCGGCGGACGCGTTCGGTCAGCTGACCGCCCTCTTCGTGACCGACGTAGCCGGGCGGCGAACCGACCAGGCGGCTGACGGTGTGTTTCTCCATGTACTCCGACATATCGAGCTGGATCAGCGCCTTCCGGTCACCGAAGAGCGACTCGGCCAGCGCCTTGGCCAGCAGCGTCTTGCCCACGCCGCTGGGCCCGAGGAAGAGAAAGGACCCAATCGGACGGGCCGGATCCTTCAGCCCCGCGCGGGCGCGGCGGATGGCTTTGGCCACGGCCTGCACGGCCTCCGGCTGGCCGATGACGCGACCGTTGAGCTCCTGCTCCAGCGCGGTCAGGCGGGCGCGGTCGCCCGCGTCGAGCTGCCGCACGGGCACGCCGGTCATCGATGCGACCACCGCGGCGACGGCGTCGGCTCCGACGGTGACGGGCGCGTCGCTCTGCGACGCCTTCCAGTCCTTCAGGGCCTGCTCGAAAGCCTCGCGTTTGGCGAGTTCGTCGGCGCGGTGGAGGGCGGCGGTGTCAAAGTCGTCGGCCGCGATGGCGGCCTCCTTACGCTTGGTGACCTCGCGCAGTTCGCGCTCCTGGTCGCGCAGAGCCTGCGGACGGACGGCCGATTCCAGACGCAGACGGGAACCCGCCTCGTCGATGGCGTCGATGGCTTTGTCCGGCAGCTGGCGCGCGGGAAGGTAACGGGAGGTCAGGCGCACGGCCGCCTCGAGGGCCTCGTCGGTGTAGGTCACGCCGTGATGCTCCGCGTAGCGCGGCGCGATGCCCTTCAGAATGGTGATGGCCTGGGCGACGGTCGGTTCGTCGACCATGACGGTCTGGAAACGGCGCTCCAGCGCGGCGTCTTTCTCGATGCCCTTGCGGTACTCATTGAGCGTTGTCGCGCCGATGCACTGCAGCTCACCGCGCGCCAGGGCCGGCTTGATGATGTTGGCCGCGTCCATAGCACCCTCGCTGCCGCCGGCGCCGACGATTGTGTGGAGTTCGTCCAGAAAGAGAATGACGTTGCCGCTGCGCACCACCTCGTCGATGACGCGCTTCAGACGCTCCTCGAACTGGCCGCGGTACTGCGTGCCGGCCACGAGCAGCGCCATGTCCAGCGAAATTACGCGCCGTCCGATCATCGCCTCGGGTACGGCCCCGTCGGCAATCGCCTGAGCCAGCCCTTCGACGACCGCCGTCTTGCCGACGCCGGCTTCGCCGATGAGCACGGCGTTGTTCTTGCTGCGGCGGCAGAGGATCTGCACCACGCGGCGCAGTTCGGTGTCGCGGCCGATGACGGGATCGAGCTTGCCCTGACGGGCGAGTTCCGTCAGGTCGCGGCCGAAGGTCTCCAGGGCCGGCATCTTGTTGGAGGGATTGGCGCTCTGCATGGGCGGTGTGGCGTCCGTCCCCCGGTCGGGTTCCGTGGCGTCGGTCTGGGGCATGAAGGCCTCCAGCGCCTCGACCGTGACGCCCACTTGACGCAGCACGATGGCGCCCATGCCTTCGCCCTCGGAGACGACGGCGAAGAGCAGACAGAGGGTGGTGACCTCCGGCATCCCGCGGCTCTCGGCCACGAGATGGGCCATGTCACAGACCTTCAGGGCCCGCTGCGACCACGGCAGGTCGCCGGGCCGATCCTCGGCGATGCCGCCGACGCTCTCCTGCGCCTCGATGCGCACGCGCAGGTCGTCCTGGGAAGTGTTGAGGGCATAGAGGGCCCGGGCGGCGGAACATTCGCCGACGCCGAAGCAGGCCAGCACCAGATGCTCGGTGCCGACATGGTCATGCTTCAGGCCGCGGGCCTCAACCTGGGCCTGACGCAGCAGCCTGACCGCGTTCTTCGAAAAATGTTCGGTATTGGGTTCGTCCATAGAGATGACTCCTCCTTTCCAAAGGATGACATTTCTGTTGCGCGCGGAAGTTTACCAAAAAGTGTCCTTCGTCACATCCCACACATCCCGGGCCCGCGCGCCGTATTCTCCGGAAAACAAAAAAACCCGGGTCGCGAAACCCGGGGAAAGTTGGCTCCGAAGGCAGGATTCGAACCTGCGACCAAGTGATTAACAGTCACCTGCGCTACCGCTGCGCTACTTCGGAACGGTATGTCCTCCGTCTTCCCGGGAAAAAGAAACCCCGCTTCGGGCGGGGAACTTTCAGGTCCTTTATTATTGGCTCCGAAGGCAGGATTCGAACCTGCGACCAAGTGATTAACAGTCACCTGCGCTACCGCTGCGCTACTTCGGAACAGGGCCTCTTCCACAAGGAAATTGGTGGCGGGTGAGGGTCACGATCCCCCGACACGCGGATTATGATTCCGCTGCTCTACCAACTGAGCTAACCCGCCAAGTGGAAAACGGCGCACATAGTACCATCACACGGCGCCTCTGTCAATGTGCTTTTTTCAAAAAAGCGATTTTTGCCTGCGCTCTCCGCCGTTCGGACTTCGGTCTGCCGTGGATTCTTTCTTGCGCGTGAGACGGTTTTGTGGAGTACTTGGGGCGGTTGCAGGGCCCGCGGCTCTGACCGCGGACAACGCCGAACGAAATCTGACGCTCCCATTGTTCCGGGATGGCAGTCAGTAAGGGAAGGACTCCCTACCCATGCACAAGCGTCCATCCGCTCTTCTTCTCCCAGCCGCCCGCTTGGCCCTCATCGGTTGCGCGGGCTTTACCAAGGTGCCCGTCGGGCCCCCGCCGGCCTTCGTCGTGTGCAACGTCACGGCGCCGCTGACCGTGGATTGCGGCGGAGTCCCGGCCGGTAACCTGAAGCTGCCACCTCCTATTCGGACTGGTATCTCTTTGTACCCTATCCGACTGTGGATATGAGTTGGCAGAGCGGTACGCCGCCGGCCGCGTTCAGCGGGAGGCCGAAGACAGGCGAGGTGGTCTATGCCGAGATGGACGTCTTTACGATTCTCTCCATATTTGGAAAGTACACCGTAAGGCTCTATGCCGCGGCCCAATGAGTGACCAAAGCCCCGGGCGGGTTCGCCAGGGGCTTTTCTGTTTTCTGCTCCGGCCTGCCGCCGACTGTCGGTAGCGGCGGCGTGGGGACGATATTCCGCTTGCGCGGCGGCAGATGATGGCGCATACTGGAGTCGGTACCGTCGGAAGGCCGACGGAGAATCCTTTTGAGACCCGTAGCGATAACCGGAGAGAGAGATGCGCGTTGTACCGATGATTGTGGCGGTGGCCGTTGTGGCCGGAGCCGGATACTGGTGGTGGTCTGCCCGCAAGGGCGGCGAGACGGAGAGCGTGCTTTACAGGACGATGCCGGTGCAGTCCGGCGAAATCGTGCGGACCATCCGCGCCACCGGCACCATCGAGCCGGAAGATCTTATCGATATCGGCGCCCAGGTCACCGGCCAGATTATGTCCTTCGGTAGCGACGTCAACGGCAACGAGGTCGATTACTGTTCCGTCGTGACCAAGGGGCAGCTCCTGGCGCGCATCGATGATGTCACCTACCGCGCCGAGGTAACCATCGCCAAGGCCAATCTCACCACCGCCGAGGCCAACCTCGAATCGGCCAAGGCCGACATCCTCCAGTACGAGGCCCGCCTCCTTCAGGCCGAACGCGATTGGACCCGTGCCCAGTCACTCGGCGTCGGCGACGCGCTCTCGCAGAAGGACTTCGACGCCTACCGGTCCGCCTATGACGTGGCAGCCGCCTCCCTGGCCGTCGGCAAGGCCCAGAAGCTCCAGGCCGAGGCTTCCATCTCCCAGGCGCAGGCCCAGCTCGAGAAGGCCGAGCGCAATCTCTCCTACTGCAATATCCTCTCCACCGTCGACGGCGTCATCATTGACCGCCGCGTTAATATCGGCCAGACCGTGACGGCCTCCATGAGCACGCCCTCGCTCTTCCTCGTCGCCAAGGACCTGCGCAAGATCGAAATCTGGGTCCCCGTCAACGAGGCCGACATCGGAGCCATTGCCGTCGGCACCCCCGTTGCCTTTACCGTCGACGCATTTCCCGGCAAATCGTTCACCGGCGAGGTCCGTCGTATCCGCCTCAATGCATCCATGACCTCCAACGTCGTCACGTACACCGTCGAGGTCGCCACCTCCAATGACGACGGCCTCCTGCTGCCTTACCTTACGGCCAACGTCGCCTTCGAGCTTGAGCGCTCTGCTCCCGACGCCCTCCATGTCCCTCCTGCAGCCCTGCTTTGGAAGCCGGAGGGGTGGGAGGCCGAAGGCGACTATGTTTTTGTGCGGGATGCAACCGGTCGCCCAATGCCGGTCCCTGTTTCCATCGGTACCACCAACGACGCCCGCACCGTCGTCGTTTCCGATTCTCTGAAGCCCGGGGATGCCGTCATTGTCGGCACCATGACTCCCCTTGAGGCCTCTCAGCAGGCCGCCAAGGGCAAGAATCCCTTTATGAGCGTACCCTCTCCGCCTCCGAAGCGTCGCTGAGGAGACCACGTCATGTCCGGACAGCCCCTTATCGAACTCCGCGGTCTTACCAAGGTTTACCGCCTCGGCGAGACCGACGTCCCCGTCCTTCAGGATATCACGCTGACCATCCGCGAAGGTACCCTCCTGGCCCTCATGGGCCCCTCCGGCGGCGGCAAGTCCACGCTGATGAACATTCTCGGCTTCCTCGACACGCCCTCCGGCGGCACCTACCTGCTCGACGGCAAGGATGTCTCCGGCCTTACCGCCAACCAGCGCGCCGATCTGCGCAACGAGCGCATCGGCTTCGTCTTCCAGAATTTCAATCTTCTCGCCCGTACCTCAGCCCTCAAGAATGTCCTTATGCCTCTGGAGTATGCCAAGACCCGCCGCTCCGCCAGGGAAAACCGGGCCTGGGCCGAGAGTCTTCTGGAGCGGGTCGGCCTGAAGGAGCGCATGGATCACACGCCTGCCCAGATGTCCGGCGGCCAGCAGCAACGCGTCGCCATCGCCCGCGCCCTTGTCAACCGCCCCAAGATCCTCTTCGCCGACGAGCCCACCGGCAACCTCGACTCCAAAACCTCCGAAGAGGTCCTGCGCATGTTTCAGGAGCTCAATGAAAAGGAAGGCCTGACCATCGTCCTGGTCACCCACTCCCCCGAAGTCGGCGCCTTTGCCAAAGAGGCCTACCATATCAAGGACGGCCGCGTCGTCGGCGGCACCTACTGAGAGGCCTCCCATGATTTTCGCCCAGATACTCTCCGCGCTGATCTCCCTAAAACGCAATATTCTCCGCTCCCTTCTTACCATGCTCGGTATCGTCATCGGCGTCGCCGTCGTGATTACCATGATGGAGATCGGTGCCGGCGCCTCTGCCTCCGTCCGCGAATCCCTCGCCAATATGGGCACCAACGTGCTCATGATTTGGCCCGCCGCCACCAAGACCGCCGGCATCAGCTCCGGCTCCGGCGGCCGCATGACGCTCTCCGAGGGCGACTGCGATGCCATCCGTGAGGAGTGTCTTGCCGTCGAGGCCGTTTCCCCCTCCCTTGGCCGCCGCGGCATTCAGGCCATCGCCGGCAATCTCAACTGGACGCCCATGACCGTCTATTCCGGCAGCGTCGACTACTTCACCGTCCAGTCCTGGGGCCTCCCCGAGAGCGGCCGCTACTTTACTGCCCGCGAGGTCGAGACCGCCGCCTGCGTCTGCGTCCTCGGGCAGACCGTCCGCGACGAACTCTTTCCGGACACTGACCCCGTCGGCAGCGACATCCGCCTCAACAACGTCCTTTTCCGCGTTGTCGGCGTCCTTCCCAAAAAGGGTGCCAACATGATGGGTATGGACCAGGACGACGTCGTCATCATCCCTTGGAAGACGATGCGCAACCGCCTCTCCCGCAACGGTGCCTCCGCCATGGGCGGTGCCGGCGGCAGCTCCTCCTCGTCTTCCGAATCCTCCACCGACGACGTCTATCCCGCCTCCTCCGCCTCCACCTATCCCGAGAAAGACAGCGTCCAGGCCGAAAATTACATCCTGCCCGTCCGCTTCGACAACGTTGACCAGATCACCTGCTCTGCCCGCACCCCCGAGCAGGTCTCCGACGCCATTGAGCAGATCTCCGCCGTCCTCCGCCGCCGCCACGGCATCGCCCCGGGACAGCCCGACGACTTCATGATCCGCGACATGACCCAGATGCTCAAGACCATGTCCGGCACCAGTCAGCTCATGACGACCCTGCTGCTCATCGTCGCCATGCTCTCCCTCGTCGTCGGCGGCGTCGGCATCATGAACATCATGCTCGTCAGCGTCACCGAGCGCACCCGCGAGATCGGCCTGCGTATGGCCGTCGGCGCACGCGGCAGCCGCATCCTCTCGCAGTTCCTGACCGAATCGGTCCTCCTCTGCCTCATGGGCGGCTGCGTCGGCATCGGCTTCGGCCGCTTGGCCTCGATGGTCATCTCCGCCGTCCTCGGCTGGCCCGTCAAAGTCTCCCTCTCGGCCATCTTGGTCTCCGCCGGCGTTGCCGCCGCCATCGGCGTCATCTTCGGTTTCTATCCCGCCTGGCGCGCCAGTCGGCTCAATCCCATCGACGCTCTGCGCCACGAATGACGCCAAGCGTCCCGCTGCCGCCGCCCGCCCCAATGGGACGGGCGGCTTCGCTTTGCCGGGAGTGCGCCACACGGCGTTTCCACCCGTATCGCAGCCTTTTCCCATCACGGCAGTAGCGGGTGTGGACTGGGACGATGCCGAATTTTGATAGAGCACCCTATAGGGTAGTGAGAGATGACCCTATAGGGTGGTGACAGAGCACCCTATAGGGTGATGCGCAATGACCCTATAGGGTCGCATATCGGTTTCCGCTGATGCCGCGGTCGGGATTTCCCCACATCCGGGTCTGCCCGGGGCCGTGCACAAGTGCCTTCGTGCCGTGACCGCCGGGGAGATCCATCCGATATCGGTATCCGAGGTGAAGAAAGTTGCCTAGGAAGGTCTTGGTGGCGTATAATAAAAGCGTTTTGGGCGTGCCAAGGAGGCCGTCCGGACCGAACCGAGAGAGCCCGTTTACCCACTGTATCCAAGGAGATACCACGATGGCCGATCACGTGACTGTCGAAATCTGCATGGGGACGACCTGCTATATGATGGGGAGTGCCCAGATGGCCGGGATGGCCGAACGCCTGCCCGAAGAATGGAAAGACCGCGTGACGATCACCGGCAAGCGCTGCACGGGCGCCTGCCAGAAGGCCGGTCAGTACGGCCGCGCGCCCTTCGTCCGCGTCAACGGAGAGCTGATCGGCGCCGCCGACGAAGGCAAGGTGCTGGCCGCCATCCGCGATCTGCTCGAAGCCTGATTCCCCTTTCATTCCCTTTCCCTTTTTAAAGGAACACAGCCATGTCCATTCCGATAATCAGCGAAGCCGACCGTCTGCGCCGCGAGGTGCTGGCCTACGTCATTAAGGCCGTCAAGGCCGGTACCTACGCAGATATTGACCGTATCCCGATCATGATGCGTCCCAAAGGGCAGCCCTTCTCTCGCTGCTGCATCTACAAGGACCGCGCCGCCCTTCGTTACCGCGCCATGAGCGCCCTCGGTTACCGCGTCGAGGACGAGACCGACGAACTCAAGACGCTCGCCTCCTATGCCGAGGACATTGCTACCAATCCGCCGGCCACCGACCCTTTCCTCACCATCTTTGAGGATGCCTGCTCGGCCTGCATGGAGTCCCAGATCATGGTGACCAACATGTGCCGCGGCTGCCTCGCCCGTCCTTGCACCAACGTCTGTCCGCGCAAGGCCATCCAGGTCCGCAACGGCCGTGCCCGCATCTCCCACGAGCTCTGCATCAACTGCGGCAAGTGCGCCGACGTCTGCCGCTACCATGCCATCATTCAGGTCCCCCTGGCCTGCGCCGATGCCTGCCCCGTGGGCGCCATCGGCAAGACCGATGACGGCCGCGTCACCGTCGACCACGAGAAGTGCATCCGCTGCGGCAAGTGCATCAAGGCCTGCCCCTTCGCGGCCATCATGCAGAGCAATCAGGTCGCCCACGTCGTCCGTGCCATCGCCGAGGGCCGCAAGGTCATCGCCCTCGTTGCCCCCGCCATCAACGGCTTCTTCCCCACCGAGCCCGGCCGTCTCTACGGCGCGCTCCGCAAAATCGGTTTCGCCGACGTCTACGAAGTCGCCATCGGCGGTGACGACACCGCCATCGCCGAAGCCGAAGAATGGGCCGAGCGCAAGGCTGCCGGGGCGCCCTTCATGACCACCAGCTGCTGCCCGGCCTGGATTGAGTGCGTCGAGCGCCACATCCCCGAAATCAAGCCCTACGTCTCCTCCACGCCCACTCCCATGGCTTTCGCCGACCGCCGCGCCAAGAAGGACCATCCCGACGCCCTTACCGTCTTCATCGGCCCCTGCATGGCCAAGCGCACCGAGGCCCATAAGCACGGCTCGCCCGACTACGTCATCACTGCCGAAGAGATCGGCGCTTGGCTCATGGCCGAAAACATCCAGCTCGACGCCGTCGAGCCCGAGCCCCCGGCCGTCGCCGGCACTCAGTACGGCGCCGAATTCGCCATCAGCGGCGGCGTCGCCAACGCGGTCGCCCACTATCTCCCCGAAGGCGTTGCCAAGCCCACGGTCTTCAAGATCAACGGCCTCAACAAGAAGAACCTTGCCCTCCTGCGTGTCTTTGCCAAGACCAAGAAGGCTCCCGCCGAGATCATCGAAGTCATGGTCTGCTCCGGCGGCTGCGTCGCCGGCCCCTGCGCCATCTCCACCCAGGAAGAGGCCACCAAGACCATTCAGGCGCGCAGGCCTCAGGACTTTCAGGCGTAAGGCGCGTGCGCCTTACGCGGTGAATGCACGACTCCGTCGCCCGCAGTGAGCGCGCGGCTCCGTTGTCTGTGGTCAACTCACGGCAGCGTTGCCCGTGGCAAACCCGCTATCCGGGCTTCTGAAGCAGGATAATCAATTTCCGAGACCCAAAGGGGGCAGGACTTCCGAGGCCCATCTCAGGCCGCTTTTCGTACGCGTGTGGCGTCAAAAGATGTCCGTGGGTGATATATTTCCATGTTGCATCGATGAGGGCGTCCGCGCATGCGCGAGGTACCGGGCCGATGCCTTTCTGCCATAGGCTCGTCTCGGATGGCGAAGGGCGCTCCGGTCACAGGCCTTCGCGACGCGCCGGTCCGGTTTGACTCCGTGAGGGCGAATGTGATATCCTAGCGGCCATTTGATTTTTTTGACATCTCAACACAGAGAGGAAAATAACCATGAAGATGACTTGGCAACCCTCCAAGATCAAGCGTGTGCGCAAGATCGGGTTCCGTGCGCGTATGGCCACCAAGGGCGGCCGTCAGGTTCTCGCCCGCCGCCGTGCCAAGGGCCGCAAGGCCCTCGTCCATGCCTAAACACAGGACAGCGGGGACGCTGTGACCGAATCCCCTGTGTCCGGCGTATCCAAGGGAGGCTCCCCAGCGGTGCCTCCTTTGCTTTTTTCACCCTACCGCCTTCCGGCGAAGCGTTTCGCCGAGGTTTTCGGCGACAGCCGCTCCGGCGTCTGCGGGGCTTTGGTGATGCGGTACCGCAAAACCGGTGGGGACCGCACGCGGGTCGGGGTCATTGCGGCGAAGAAGACCTTTCGCCTGGCGGTGGAGCGCAGTCGCGCGCGCCGTCTGCTGCGCGAGGCCTTTCGGCTTGAGCGGCCGGATATCGCGGTCGGGTATGACCTGATTCTGCTGGGCCGCCGTCCGCTGCTGGAGATGTCCTGTGACCAGGTGCGTCAGGCGCTCCGCGGGGTTTGTCGGCGGGCCAGGCTGTTGCTGAAGAAGGCCTGACCGTGGGCTCGGCGCGGAAACTGCTGTCGCGGATGCTGATAGGCATGGTCCTCTTTTACCGGACGGCCCTGCATGGCTTCATGGGGTACGGCGGCTGCCGCTTCACCCCGACCTGTTCGGAATACATGATTCAGGCGATCCGCCTGCGGGGCCCCTTTGTGGGGATGGCCCTCGGCCTCTGGCGGATTCTGCGCTGCAACCCCTTCAGCCGCGGCGGTTACGACCCCGTCCCCCCGCCACGGCGCTCCCAGGAAAGACAACACGATGAACAAGACCGATAAGATTTGGGTGGCGCTGCTGGTGGCGGCGCTGCTGGGTTATCTCGGCTGGTCCTATACGCGGCCTGAACCCGTTCAGCCCGCGCCGGCACCCGTCGCGGCGCAGACGGCCGCGCCCGCGGCACCCGCGGTGACCCCTGCCACGCCCGTTCTGCCTGATGCTGCGGCCGTTCCCTCTCTGGATGCCGCGAGCCAGACGCTCTATACGCTGGAGAATGACCAGGTACGCCTCACCTTCTCCAGTGTTGGCGGCCGTCTGATCCGTGCCGACCTGCTGAAGTACCGCGAGGAGAACCGTGAGGACTCCGCGAGTGTCATTCTCGAGACCGGCGATCTGCTCAATCTCTCTTGGCCTGACCTGCCGGCCGTGACCTTTGTGTCCGGTGCGGTGAAGGACAATGTCCTGACGCTGACGGGCAGCGTGAAGGGTGCGGCGCTGACGCGCGCCGTGACACTGGAGGCCGATTATCGCCTGACGGTGAAGGATACCTTCTGCGCCGGCTCGGACCTGACGTTGCCGGCCTACACGGTCGACGCGGGCTCCTTCTTCCTTGGCAAGGAGCAGGGAGATGTCCTGGGCGCCGACGCGCTCGCCGACGGCGAGAGCAAGCCGGAGTATTATGAGAGCGCACTCGGCAAGCTCCTGGGCGCCGGGAGCGCCTTCCTCGGGTGCGGCACGAGCTCCGACGTGACGGGCATCCCGCTCTCGAAGACGACCCCGCTTGAGGGGAATCAGAGCTGGGTGGCACTGAAGGACCGTTTCTTCGTGACGCTGCTCCAGCCGCCGGCCGCCGCGCCCGCGACGCTGACGGTCGCGCGAGACGCCGCCTCTCCGACGCTGAAGGTCAACCGCGTGTCGGCGGCATACGCCTATCCTGCGGTGACGCTCCGTCCGAACGTGGATTACACCGTGACGAGCCGTCTCTACGTCGGCCCCAAGAAGCATTCCTTCCTGAGCGACTTCGGTTCGCATGCCGGGCGCGTGATGGACTTCGGGTTCTTCACCTGGGTCTGCGTGCTGCTGCTGCCGATCCTCAACTTTTTCTACGCCGTCATCCCGAACTACGGCGTGGCCATTATCCTGCTGACCCTCCTGGTGCGCATCGTTTTCTGGCCGCTGACGCATAAGAGCACGGTCTCCATGCGCAAGATGGGCGCCATCCAGCCGGAAATCAAGGCGCTGCGCGAGAAGTTCAAGGACAATCCGCAGAAGCTGCAGCAGGAGACCTTCCGCCTCTACCGCGAACATCAGGTCAATCCCTTCTCGAGCTGCCTGCCGCTCCTGATTCAGATTCCGATTTTTATCGCCCTCTTCACGGTGCTGCGTTCGGCGGTCGAACTCCGCTTCGCTCCCTTCCTCTGGATCTCCGACCTGTCGCAGCCGGAGAATCTCTTCGCGGGCATCCTTCCGGTGCCGCTGAACATCCTGCCGATACTGACGGCAATCACGATGGGCCTGCAGACCCATCTGAGCCCTTCGACGGGCGATCCCGCGCAGAAGAAGATGATGACGTGGATGATGCCAATCATGCTCCTCTTCGTCTTCTACTCCATGCCCTCGGCGCTTTGCCTCTACTGGACGGTCTCGCAGGTTCTCTCCATTCTCCAGATGTGGCAGATCCAGCGCTCCACCGCGCGCGAACAGGCCCTGGCCGCGTCCGGCAAGTAAGCCGGGCGGGTATCCTCTGCGACAAAAAAGACCGGACCTTTGGGGTCCGGTCTTTTTTGTCGCAACGTTATGCTCAGAGGGCGGCCTTGCGGGCTTCGAGGGTGGCGATCTGCGCTTCGAGCTCGACTTTGCGATCGCGCTGATTCTGGATGATGGCGGCGGGAGCCTTGGAGACGAAGGCTTCGTTGGAGAGCTTCGCGTCGATGCCCTTGAGGAAACCGCGGAGTTTGGTGATTTCCTTGTCGAGCTTTTCGGCTTCGGCCTTGGTGTCGATAAGGCCTTCGAGGGGGATGCCGATGAGGCCGGCGCGGAGGAGCTTGGTGGGCATCGGGGTCTCGGGGTCGTTGGCGAGGAATTCGATGGTCTCGGCGCGGACGGCGACCTTGATGGAGGCTTCGTCGGCGCGGAGCTTGGTTTCGAGTTCCGGCGTGGCGGCGCGGACGAGGAGTCGGATGGCCAGTGCTGGCTGCAGGCCGGCTTCGGCACGGAGGGCACGGACGCCGGTGATGAGTTCGCGCTTGGTCTCGACGTAGGTCAGCACCTCTTCGGAGAGGCCCCAGGCGGCCTTCCGGTCGGCCGAGTAGCCTTTCGGGAAGGGCGCGCGCATGATGGTGCCCTCCTCCCCGCAGTAGCCGAGCTGATGCCAGATCTCTTCGGTGACAAAGGGCATATAGGGGTGAAGGAGGCGGAGGATCTTGCCGTAAACATCGGCGAGGAGGCTGAGGACCTGACGGCGGCGGGCGGCATCCTCGGCATTGAGGTCGGCCTTGGCGTATTCCAGGTACCAGTCGCAGAAGTCGGTCCAGGCGAAGTCGTAGATGGCCAGGGCGCCTTCCTGGATGCGGTAGCGCTCCAGGGCGGCGTTCATGGCGGCGCAGACGTGGTCGGCCTTGAGCAGAAGGTGGCGGTCGTCGTCGTGGAGGAGGGCCGGGTCGAGGGTCAGGCCATCGCCGGCGTAATCGGCGAAACGGAAGCCGTCGAGCTTCTCGGCATTCATCTGGAGGAAGCGGGCGGCGTTCCAGAGCTTCGTGCCGAAGTTGCGGCCGATTTCGAATTTGCTCATGTCGACCTTGGTATCGGTCTCCATGGAGGTAATGAGGGCCAGGGAGAAGCGCAGGGCGTCGGCGGAGTACTGGCTGATGATCTCCAGGGGGTCGAGGGAGTTGCCCAGCGACTTGGACATCTTGCGGCCCTGGGCGTCGCGGACGATGCCGTGCAGGATGATGTTGCGGAAGGGGGCCTTGCCCATGAATTCAAAGCCGGCCATCATCATGCGCGCGACCCAGAAGAAGAGAATGTCGGCACCGGTGACGAGGTCGGCGGTGGGATAGTAGAAGTCCAGATCGGCGGTCTTCTTCGGCCAGCCGAGGGTGGAGAAGGGCCAGAGCCAGGAGCTGAACCAGGTGTCGAGGACGTCGGGGTCCTGGGTGATGGATTCTTTGCCTGCGCCGCACTTGGGACAGGTCTCGGGGGCTGTGGGGCTGGCCCATTCGTGGCCGCAGGCGCAGGTGTAGACCGGAATGCGGTGGCCCCACCAGATCTGACGGCTGATGCACCAGTCGCGGATGTTCTCCATCCAGTTGAAGTAGACGCTCTCCCAGCGCTTGGGCAGAATGGTGACTTCGCCGCTGCGGACGGCCTCAATGGCGGGCTTGGCGAGAGGTTTCATGCGGACGAACCACTGCTTGGAGAGGCGGCTGTCGACGACGGTGTGGCAGCGGTAGCAGTGGCCGATCTGATTCTGGTAGGGCTCGATCTTGACGAGATAGCCGCCTTTTTTGAGATCTTCGACGATGGCCTCGCGGCAGGCGAAGCGGTCCATGCCTTCGTAGCCGCTGAGCGCATTCATGGTGCCGTCGTCGTTCATGACGTTGACCTGCTCCAGACCGTGGCGCTGGCCGACGGCGAAGTCGTTGGCGTCGTGGGCGGGGGTGATCTTGACCACGCCGGTGCCGAATTCCTTCTCGACGTAATCGTCGAAGACGACGGGAATCTCACGGCCGGTGAGGGGCAGGAGGACTTTGCAGCCGCGCAGGTGGGCGTAGCGGGGGTCGTTGGGGTTGACGGCGACGGCGGTGTCGCCGGGGAGGGTTTCGGGACGGGTCGTGGCGACGGTGACGTATTCGCCCTCACGGCCGACGACGGGATAGCGGACGTACCAGAGGTGGCCTTCGTTGGGTTCGTGCTCGACTTCGTCGTCGGCGAGGGCCGTGCCGCAGCGCGGACACCAGTTGACGATGTAGTTGCCGCGGTAAATCAGGCCCTTGTCATAGAGGTCGCAGAAAACCTTGGCGACGGCTTCGGAGAGACCTTCGTCCATGGTGAAGCGTTCGCGCTGCCAGTCGGTGGAGTTGCCCAAGCAGCGCTGCTGGCGGACGATGGTGCCGCCGTACTGGCGGCGCCATTCCCAGACGCGGTCGATGAAGGCTTCGCGGCCGAGGTCGTGACGGCGTTTGCCCTCCTTGCGCAGGGCCTTCTCGACGACGTTCTGGGTGGCGATGCCGGCATGGTCGGTGCCGGGGATCCAGAGGGTATTGTCGCCGCGCATGCGGTGCCAGCGCACCAGGACGTCCTGAATGGTCTCATTGAGGGCGTGGCCCATGTGGAGGATACCGGTGACGTTGGGCGGGGGAATGACGACGGAGTAGGGGCTGCCGCCGGAGGCGGGTTCGTCATGAAAACAGCCGTGCTGCTCCCACCAGGGATACCATTTCGCTTCGACGGCTTTGGGATCGTAATGCTTGTCCATCATGGGTCGGAATCCTTGTGCGGACCGCGCCGGGAGGAAACTCAACGGGCCGACGCGGCAACTGAAAATAAACGCGCGATACTATATCATAAA
Source organism: uncultured Kiritimatiellota bacterium (assembly GCA_944391065.1). Lineage (GTDB taxonomy): Bacteria > Verrucomicrobiota > Kiritimatiellia > RFP12 > DVOR01 > Spyradenecus. The sequence goes on from CALXSH010000002.1 coordinate 63,736, forward strand.
CGGCCCTTCGGCGTTTGTCCCCGGATTTGACTGGGAGCGGCCGTGTGTGCATAATATCGGACTCAATCGGCGCTCTCTGCCGTGTCCGCGTCACCCTCTCAGGAGGGCCGTACGGAACGGTCGTGCGCCGGGGTGCGCCGGAGTGGCGGAACGGCAGACGCAGCGGACTTAAAATCCGCAATCGTAAGATGTGAGGGTTCGAGTCCCTCCTCCGGCACCAGAAAGGATTTCATTGAGAGTATGACAGACGAACAGACCCCTGACATGAACAAGACCCCAGCGCAGGACGAGACGGTCGCGAAGCCCTCGGAGACCCCCGCCGCCGAAACGGCGCCCGACGCTTCTGCCAAGCCGACCGAGGCCCCCAAGGCTGACGCTCCCGAAGCGGCTCCCCAGCCTGACTTGGCCGCCGAACTGGCCGCGGCCAAAGACCGTTGCCTGCGCATGATGGCTGACATGGACAATATGCGCAAGCGCCAGGCGCGCGAACTGGAGGAGCGCACGGCCCGCGCCAATGAGCGCCTGCTGCAGGATCTGATGCCGGTCTATGACAATTTCGAGATGGCCCTCGCCTCCGCGGCCGAGGATTCGCCCGTGATTCAGGGCGTGCGCATGATTGCTGACCAGTTCCGCAAGGTCTTGGAGCTGGCCGGTGCCGAAGCCATTGAGGTGAAGGTCGGGGCCGTCTTTGACCCCATGTGTCATGAAGCGCTTTCCTCCGTGCCCCATCCGGAACTCCCGCAGGGTGCGGTCGTGACGCAGTTCCGCAAGGGCTGGAAGCTCGGCGGCAAGGTCATTCGCCCCGCGCAGGTCGTGGTGTCGGCCGGCGCGCCGGCGGCCAAGACCCAGGAGGCGTAAGATGGCTGACAAACGCGATTACTACGAAGTACTCGGCGTCGCCCGCGACGCCGATGCCGACGCCATCAAGAGAGCTTACCGTAAGCTGGCCATGAAGTATCACCCGGACCGCAATCCGGGCAACAAGGAGGCCGAGGAGAAGTTCAAGGAGGCCTCCGAGGCCTACGAGGTCCTCTCCGACAGCCAGAAGCGCGCGACCTATGACCGCTACGGTCACGCTGGCATGGCGGGCGCCTTCGGCGGCGGCGGGTTCAACTTCGACCGCGACTTCACCCATGGCGCCGACCTCAATGATATCCTCAACCAATTCTTCGGTGGCGGCTTCGGCGGATTCGGTGGCGGGTCGCGCCGCCGTGCAGATCCGACGGCCCCGCGCCGCGGCGAGGATACCGAGCAGGGTGTCCGCCTCTCCTTTGAGGACGCGATTTTCGGCATGACGACGAAGGTCCGCGTTCACGCGGCGGTGGCCTGCCCCGACTGCGACGGCTCGGGCGCCGAGAAGGGTAGCGCGCGCACAACCTGCAAGCACTGCAACGGCGCCGGTACGGTTCGCTCCCAAGGCTTCTTCGGATTCGTTCAGGAGCAGACCTGCCCCGTCTGCGGCGGTCACGGAACGGTCGTGGACAAGCCCTGCCGCAAATGCCGCGGAGACGGTTTCGTCGCCTCCGACGAGGAGGTTGAGGTCCGCATCCCTGCCGGCATCGCCGACGGCATGAGTGTCCGTGTCGCGGGCAAGGGCAACGCGGGCCCCAACAACGGTCCGCGCGGTGACCTCTATCTGCGCGTCTCGGTGAAGGATAGCGATCTCTTCGAACGCGACGGGCAGGACCTGATTCTGCGCTGCTCCGTTTCGCCGGCGCTGCTGGCCCTCGGCGGCGAGCTCCCGGTGGAGACGCCCAACGGCACGGCCACGCTGAAGATCAAGGCCGGCACGCCCAACGGCACCGTCCAGCGTCTGCGCGGTCAGGGTGTCCGCGGCATCGGCCGCTACCCGACCGGCGACCTGCACGTCGTGCTGGTGGCCGAAACGCCCCAGGCCCTCGACAAGGAGCAGGTCAAACTCACCGAGCAGCTCCGCAAGAGCGAACGCGACAGGAATTTCCCCGAACGCACGCGTCAGCAGAAGGTCGCCAAGGCCTTCGCCGCCCGCCGCGACAAGAAGTAAACCAGAACAGGAATGGTGCCGGCGTATCCCTGCCGGTCAGGAAGGATTTTATGGAGCTTAGCCCTCTGACTGCGGTTTCCCCGATTGACGGCCGTTATGCCGACAAGACAGCCCCCCTGCGCGACATCTTCTCCGAATACGGCCTGATTGAACGCCGCGTGAAGACCGAAATCGCTTGGTTGCTCGCCCTCTGCGACGAACCCGGCCTGCCCGAGACGGGCACGCTGACCGCGGACGAACGCGCCGCGCTCCAGGCCATCGCCGACAACTTCAGCCTGGAAAACGCCCAGCGCGTCAAAACCATCGAGGCCACGACCCGCCACGACGTCAAGGCTGTCGAGTACTTCATCCGCGAGAGCCTCCCCGAGAGCTGCACGCGCCTGAGCGAATTCATCCACTTCGCCTGCACCTCCGAGGACATCAACAATGTCTCCCACGCCCTCCAGCTCATCGACGGTGTCAGGGTCCTCCGCGCCGCCCAGAAAAAGCTCGAGGAAACGCTGGCGGCCCTTTCCGACGAGACCATCGCCCTGCCGATGCTGGCGCACACCCACGGCCAGCCTGCCAGCCCGACAACCCTCGGCAAGGAACTGGCCGTCTTTGTCCATCGTCTCCGCCGTCAGGCCGCCCAGGTGGAGGCCGTCGTCTCTGCCCTCCCCGCGAAGATGAGCGGTGCCGTCGGCAACTACAACGCCCACGTCGCCGCCGCTCCCGATGTCGACTGGCCTGCCTTCTCCCGCCGCGTCATTGAATCCCTCGGCCTCGTCCAGAATCCCTACACGACCCAGATTGAGAGTCACGACGGCATGGCCGAGCTCTTCGACGCCATGATTCGCTGGAATACGGTCCTCCTCGACCTTGACCGCGACATCTGGACCTACGTCTCCATGCGCTATCTCAAGCAGAAAGCCGTGGCCGGCGAGGTCGGTTCCTCCACCATGCCGCACAAGATCAATCCGATTGACTTCGAGAACTCCGAAGGTAACCTTGGCTTGGCTAATGCCATCCTCGGTCATCTCGCCGTCAAGCTGCCCGTCAGCCGTCTGCAACGTGACCTGACCGACTCCACGACCATTCGCAACATCGGCGCGGGCTTCGCCTACACCCTGATCGCCGTTGCCTCCACGCTCCGCGGTCTGGGCCGCATCTCGCCTAGCACCGAGGCGCTGGCCGCCGACCTCGACCACGCATGGGAGGTCCTGGCCGAACCCATCCAGACCGTGATGCGCCGCTACGGTGTCCCTGAGGCCTACGAGAAGCTCAAAACCCTCACCCGCGGCCATGCGATGTCGGCCGAGACCATACACGCCTTTATCGATACGCTGACGGAGATTCCCGAAGCCGACCGTGCCCGACTCAAGGGCATGAAGCCCGCTGACTACATTGGTCTGGCCGCCGGAATGAAGCTGCCGCGCTGATGCCGCGGCTCCGCCAAGGCAGCGGGGGCCCGGCATCGCCGGCCCCCGCGCGCTTTTCAGGGAGGTGCCCTCTCCATGATGTCGATGTTGGTGACGCTCTCCGTCTGCGCCGCGGCGCTGGTCTCCGCAGGGCTGGTTTGGCCGCTGACAGGGTCCAAACTCCTCGCGGCCGTTGTCTGGCTGGCGCTCGCGCTTCTGCTGCAGTACCGTACGGCTCTGCAGTTTGGCGGACTCCATGCCATCATCTCCCCTGACGGCGTGCCGGCCTGGGCCGTTGTCTTCTTTCTCTGGACGGAGGCCTTCGTCCTGGCCGCGGCTGCGCTGACCGTGCCCTACTGGGTGCTCCGCCTTTGCCACGTGCCCCTTCCGGGGTGGGGACCCGCCGCACCGCTGGCGCTTGCCGCCGTCTTCGGTATCTTCACGTTGTGGCAGGGCAAACGTCTCCCCGTCGTGCGTGAGGAGACCCTCCTCCTCCGTGACCTCCCTGCCGAAGCCGAGGGCCTACGCGTGGCCGTCGTGGCCGACCTTCACCTTGACCAATGGGTCGGGCGCCGTCATGCCGAGGCCTTTGTGCGGCAACTCAATGAACTCAGGCCTGACCTGGTCCTCTTCACCGGTGACCAATGTGACGGTACGCTTGCCAACCGCCGTGAAGCCCTGGCCCCTCTGGCCGATATCGAGGCCCCCTGCTTCGCCGTCAGCGGCAACCACGAATGGTACTTCGACGGGAAGAGCCTGCTGGCGGAGTACGAGGCGCTCGGCCTTCGGATGCTGGAGGGGCGCAAGGTCACCTTCCGCGGCCTGACTCTCATCGGCGTGCCTGATCAGGCCAAGCTCGTCAGCGATGCCAATGACGGCCTTCTCGCTTCTCTCTGCGCCGACCTGCCCCAAGGGGCCTGTACCATCCTCCTCTCCCACAAACCCCGAATCGCTCGCCATGCCGATGGCCTCGGCATCGATCTCCAGCTCTCCGGCCACACCCACGGCGGTCAATTCCCCCTGATGGACCGCCTCATTGCCCGTTACAACGGCGGCCTCGTCCGCGGTTGGTACACAATGCCGCGGGGCCTGAGGCTCCTCGTCGCCCCCGGCAGCGGCACGTGGATCGGATTCCCCTTCCGCTTCTGGCCGGTGACGTTGCCCGTCCTCACGCTGCGGCGGGCCCCGTAAAATCGGGTGGCCCTCTTGCGGGAGCGGTCGGCCTTTGGTAGGGTAAGCGCATGAAAGCGTATTTACTGACAGTGCTGATGATAACCGGACTGTTCGCGGCGGGGACGGCATCCGCTCAGGGCGGCAGGGCGTCGGCCGCACTTACGCCCGATGCGGCGAAGGATCGGCTCGAAGAGGTCCTCAAGAAGAGCGATTATACGTTTACCTCCGCCGTCCGCAAGGCTTACATTGACTATGCCGTGGCAGTGACCCGGGCCAAGTACGGCCCGAATAAAATCAATGACCGTACGTGGGCCTGGCTGATGCAGCGCCCGCAGGTGCTTTCGGCCGCCGCTGCGGCGGATTATCCGGTCGAGCCCAATATCCTGCTCAATTTCCAGCGGCTCTGTCTTGCGCTCGGGCAGCAGAATGCCGACCGGTGGCGCCAGCTGGCGCTGGCTTATGCCATCCGCTACCGCGATACGCTTTTCCCGATTGACCGGGTGGACGAAGAATGGGACCCGGCCCGCCTTGAACGTGCGGTCTCGCAGAAACGCGGCAAGGGCGGCGACTTCGTTTTTCAGACAGAGGATGATCTGCCGGAGGCGACCGATGAGGAAAAAGCGCTCGGTGCGTGGGTCGCCAAGCCGCCGCCGATCAACTACTACCGCGAGAAGCCGACGATCCCTGAGCTGATGCAGATGCCGGTCTCCGAAATCAACATGGTCACGCGCATGAAGCCGACCGATCCCCAGCTCATCACCAAGTTCCCGGACTGGGAAAAGGTCGCGCTGTGGGGGCGGCTTTACCCGGTTTACTTTGACTGCACGCCGACGCCGCAGCGGGCCATCCTGATGAAGATATTCCGGAATGGCCGCATCCCCGGCAAGACCAACCGCCCGAACTTCAGAATGGCGGAGGCTGAATGGCCTATCCTGCTTTATCTGGCAGACCTCGACGAGATTGACGAAACGAGCTTTATCTTCGGGTGGTTCGTGTCAAACAAGGCCGTCCCGCCGACTGGGCTCGGCGAAACCAAGACCTTCGGCGGTTCGGGCGAGATGACGCCCGACGACCTCAACTTTCGTTATGCCGGCAGCAATTGGAACCCCAAGAAATTCATCCGCATCTACAACGGCATCAAAAAGGATCAGGGCGGACGCAGCTGGGCTTGGTGTATGCGGGCCCTCAACGTAGCGGCCACCGAGGTCAATGCCCCGCCGGACGGCAAATTTTATTACATGGGCGGCAAGGGCAATTATACCTATTACATGCAGTGCGCGGACAATTCGTTTACGGGGCAGGGCTCTACGGCGCGTTGGGCACTTGACAGAGTGGAGACGGTCGATCCGACGCAGCCTGCCCGCGGCGATGTGCCGCATACGCACTTCATGGGCTTGGCCATGACGGTCAATCAGGGCCTTGAGGCGTATGAGAATGCCCGGATGGCGATCTTCGTCATGCAGCTTTTCAACCTGCCGACGGTGCGTCGGATTTCAATGCTGGAATCGGTCTTTATGGAAAATCCCCTCAATGGGGACGTGCTTTATCTGCTGGCAGCCGAATACCGGAGGCAGAGCGATGCCAAGGCGACGCTGAAGATGTTGGCCGCAGCCCGCGCCTACGCGGCCAAGACCGTCAAGCTCCCCGTGACCTCCGGCAAGGCCGGGGCCGGCCGGGCTTCGATGCAGAAGATCATGAAGAGCGATTCGGTCTCAATGATGGACGTCGAAAATGTGCCCGTGGGGGTCTCGCCGTGGTTTTTCCTCGTCTGCAACGACATTGCCGTGCAGTATCTTCGGGACTGCGGCAGGGCAGATAAGGGGCTTTTTGCCGATGAGCTGGCCTATGAGAACCGGGCTGTCGGCGGCAACGGGGATGCTCCGCTTCAGCGGGCCTTGGAGACGCTTGGCGGTTTGGTCCGCTGAAACGCGTTGCAGCGGAAATGCAAAGACGGGCTGCGGCATCCGCAGCCCGTCTGCTTTTCCGGCGTGACACGCGGAGGCGTGTCAGTGGCCGAAGGGAATGACGCGCCAGACCGGATCTCCGGGGCCAACCGCCTCGCTGCGGACGAGGTGCCTGTGACTGTCAAACCGGAGGCGCCGTCCGGCGAGAGAGGTCTCGGTCCGGCCTATCTGAAAGAGCATCAGACCGCTGTAACTGACTTTGACGCTTCCGCCTTCCGTGGAGGTGCCGATCCAGATGCCTTCCTCGCTTCCGTCCGGAAGACGCCGGTATGCCGCCGGATTGCCCAGCTTTCGGACAGCCTCGGCGTAGGGCGTGCCGGCCGGGAGATCATACAGGTCCGGCCCGAACCGGCGGACGGTGCAGCCCGCCAGACCAAGGAGCGCACAGAGCAGCAGGGGGAGACAGCGGCTCATCGGGCAATCTCCCGGTATTCCAGCACTTCGCAGCCCTCCCCGAGATCCCGGACGCGGGAGAGATGGGTGACGCGGCCTTCGGCGTCAAAGCGGATCAGGATGTCGTGGCTCAGACGGGTCCGGGTGTATTCGAAGGTCGGGGTGACGATGTAGCCGAAATCGAGACGGTAGCTTCGCGTGTCCAGGGCAATGTAATGGAGGCTGTCGGCGGAAATGTAGGCCGGGACGTCGTCGGCTTTGCCCACGGGCGGCGGCAGCCCGAGCCTCTTCACGACCTCCCGGAAGGTTGTCTCTCCGGAACGATCCACGCCGTGTCAAGCCGCGCGACGGCGTCATTGGCGGACGTCCGCGCGATTCTGCATCCGGCGGCGGTCAGCATCAGCGGGAGGAGTAGGAGGCTTCCGCGCATCATTCCGCTCCGAAGGGCCAAAATTCCCATGGCAACTCCTCCTCCTTTGGGGAGGTGTGGATCGATTCGACGACGCCGTCGGCACCGATGACGGCGTAAATGGCCGAGAAGTAGGAGTTTGTCCGCGTCAGCGTCACGATCAGAAGGGAGAGCCCCTCCGTCTTGGCGTCACCGTAGCCGAAGGAGCAGAGTGTCCGGCCGTCGCTCAGCGGGACGGTCGCTCCCGGCATCGCGCCAAGGATGCGGCTCAGTTCGGCGGCCGTAGTTTTGCCGGGTACGACGGCTGCTGCGCGGTCACGGATCGTGGGATCGTTGACGCGGGTTCGGTTCCAGATGCAGCCGCCGAGGAGAATGGGCAGGACTAGGAGCAACGGGAGGAGCGGGGATTTCATGAACGTTTCCAATGCGGATCGGCGCCGATAAACGCGCGGGAGGCCGCTATGGCCTCCCGCATGTCTGCCTCGGGCTCAGGGTTTAATAACGGATGGAGGCGTGGTATTCCTGAATCGATTCCACCTCTCCGCTGCCTTCGTTGCGGCGGGCGGCGATGCCCTTGACGGACATATCCGCGGCGGCCAGCGTCGTCATGTAGGGAATGTGGTGCTTGAGGGCAGCCTTGCGGATGGAGGCCCCATCGGCCAGCGCGTCGCGGCGCGGGCTGGGGATGTTGATGATGAACTGGACCTGGTGGTTGAGGATGTGGTCCAACACGTTCGGACGGCCTTTGCCAATCTTGGCGACCGGTTCGGACTCGACGCCGGCGGCATCGAGGAAGCGCTTGGTGCCGGGGGTGGCGTAGAGCTTGAAGCCGAGGGCGACGTAAGCCTTGATTGTGTTGACGGCCTCGTCGTTCTTCACCGAAAGGGAGACCAAGACAGCGCCGCTGTCAGGCAACGGGGCGTTGGCTGCTTCCTGGCTCTTGCAGAAGGCCAGACCGTAGGTGCGCGCCAGACCCAACACTTCGCCGGTGGAGCGCATCTCCGGCCCGAGTACGGGGTCAACCTCCGGGAACTTGTCGAACGGGAAGACGGCTTCCTTGGCGCCGTAGTAGGGGATGACGCCATGACGGAGGCCGGCCTCTTCCATCGTGTGGCCGAGCATGATACGCGTGGCGGCGGCGGCCATCTGGATGGCACAGACCTTCGAGACCAAGGGAACGGTGCGGGAGGCTCGGGGGTTGGCCTCGAGCACGTAGACCTTGTTCTTCTCGATGGCGTACTGCATATTCATCAGGCCGCAGACTCTGAGGGCCTTGGCGATCTTCTGGGTGTAATCCTTGATGGTCGCGAGGCAGGCTTCGGGGATATTGGCCGAGGGAAGGATGCAGGCGGAGTCACCGGAGTGGACGCCGGCGAGCTCGACGTGTTCCATGACGGCGGGGATGAAGACGTTCTCACCGTCGCTGACGGCGTCGGCCTCACACTCGAGGGCGTGCTGGAGGAAGCGGTCGAGGAGCAGGGGGCGGTCTTCCGTCACGCCCACGGCCTTGGCCACGTACTCGCGCAGCATCGTCTCGTCGTAGATGACCTCCATGCCGCGGCCGCCGAGGACGAAGCTGGGACGGATCATCAGCGGGTAGCCGATGGTGTTGGCTACGCGGATGGCTTCGTCGATGTTGATGGCCATGCCGCTCTCGGGCATCGGGATGCCGAGCTTCTCCATCATCTGACGGAAGAGATCGCGATCTTCGGCCGTATCGATCGAATCGATCGAGGTGCCGAGGATGCGACAACCGGCGTCGGAGAGCTCGCGGGCGATGTTCAGCGGCGTCTGGCCGCCGAACTGAACGATGATGCCGAGGGGATTTTCCTTGCGGTAGATCTGCAGGACGTCCTCAACGGTGACCGGCTCAAAGTAGAGGCGGTCGGAGGTATCGTAGTCGGTAGAGACGGTCTCGGGGTTGCAGTTAACCATGACGGTCTCGTAACCCATCTCGCGCAGCGTGAAGGCAGCATGGCAGCAGCAGTAATCGAATTCTATGCCCTGGCCGATACGGTTCGGACCGCCGCCGAGAATCATGACCTTCTTCGGATTGTGGTCGATGCTCAGTGCGTCGGGGGCGTTGTAGGTAGAGTAGTAGTACTCCTTGTTCTCGACGCCGGAAACGGGCACGGCGTGCCAGCCTTCGGTCAGGCCGATGGCCTCGCGGCGTTCGCGGATGGCCTTCTCGCGGATGCCCAGGAGCTTGGCCAGGTAGCGGTCGGCGAAGCCGTCCTTCTTGGCCTGAATGAGGAGCTCGTCCGGCGGGAGCGTGCCCTTGTGGGCGAGAATCTTCTCCTCGAGCTCGACGAGTTCGCGCATTTGCTGCACGAAATAGGCCTTCACGGCGCAGGCGTCGAAAATCTGCTCGTCGGTCGCGCCCTTGCGCAGGGCTTCGTACATGATGAAGTGGGTCTCGCTGCTCGGCGTGCGGAGCTTCTCAAGGAGTTCCTTGAGCGAATACTTCTCAAACCCGACCCAACCGAGGCCGTAGCGCCCCTTCTCGAGCCCGCGGATGGCCTTCTGCAGGGCCTCCTTGTAGGTCTTGCCGATACTCATGACCTCGCCGACGGCCTTCATTTGCGTGCCGAGCTTATCCTCGACGTTGCGGAACTTCTCGAAGGCCCAGCGGGCGAACTTGAGCACCACGTAATCGCCCGAGGGCGTGTACTTCTCGAGGGTTCCGTCGCGCCAGTAGGGGAGCTCGTCCATCGTCATGCCGGCGGCGAGCTTGGCTGAGACTAGGGCAATCGGGAAGCCGGTGGCCTTCGAGGCCAGCGCAGAGGAACGCGAGGTGCGCGGATTGATTTCGATGATGACCACGCGGCCGCTCTTCGGGTCGTGGGCGAACTGAACGTTGGTGCCGCCGATGACGCCGATGGCCTCGACGATGCGAAAGGCCATCTGGGTGAGGCGGTCGATGAGGGGTTGCTCAATCGTCAGCATCGGGGCCGCACAGAAGGAGTCGCCCGTGTGGACGCCGACGGGATCGATGTTCTCGATCGTGCAGACGCAAATCATCTGGTTCTTGGCATCGCGCACGACTTCGATCTCGAGCTCTTCCCACCCCTTGATGGACTCCTCGACGAGAATCTGGTGGGTCATGGAGAGGTCGAGACCCTTGCGGGCGATGTCACGGAGCTCTTCGATGTTGTAGGCGAACCCGCCGCCCGCGCCACCCATCGTGTAGGCCGGCCGGATAACCAGCGGGAAACCGATGTCGGCCGCGATGGCTTCGGCCTCTTCCAGCGAATTGGCGATGCCCGAGCGGGGCGTCTCGATGCCGAGCTGCTGCATCGTATGCTTGAAGACGTCACGGTCCTCGCCGCGCTCGATGGCGTCCAGGTTGACGCCGATGACCATTACGCCGTACTTGTCGAGGATGCCGGCCTTGGCCAGAGCCGAGGACATGTTCAGGCCGGTCTGACCGCCGAGGTTCGGCAGGATCGCGTCCGGGCGCTCCTTGGCGATGATCTGCTCCAGTCGCTCCAGGTTCAGCGGCTCGATGTAGGTCGCGTCGGCCATGGTCGGGTCGGTCATGATGGTGGCCGGGTTGGAATTGACCAAGACGATCTTGTAACCGAGGGCGCGCAATGCCTTGCAAGCCTGCGTGCCGGAGTAGTCGAATTCGCACGCCTGGCCGATGACGATGGGGCCGGAACCGATGATCAGAACTTTCTTGATGTCAGAGCGCTGCATACACTGGGCCTTTCTGTGCGGTTCACGCACTGTGGAAACAACGTTTGTGTAAATCTGGCGCATTTTATCAAATCGTCCTCCGTTCTGCGCGTCCTTTCGACGGAAAAACGTTTGGCTTCCGCATCCGGAAGGTATTTTAAGACGTTGAGAAATCGAGAAATGAAAAGGGCCGACGAAGCGTCGGCCAAAGGAAAAATGGTGGGAGATACTGGACTCGAACCAGTGACCTTCTGCATGTCAAGCAGACGCTCTAACCAACTGAGCTAATCCCCCTCATCGGGTGAAAACGGCGCGGATTATAGCGAATCGCCTCACCCTTTGTAAAGCCCCCTTTCCGGGACCGCTCAGATCTCCGGGTCCGGAGGCTGTCCGTCGTGTGCCGCCCAGAGGCATTCCGTCAGCACGAAGTCCGTAAAGACGGCGCGGAAGGAGGAGTCCTCCGGACTGCAGGCGTAGACGCCGAAGGGAATCGTCCCGGCGGCCGCGAGGAGGCGGCAGATGCGCAGCTGACGGAACGCCCGCCCGTCTTCAGAGGCCTCAAGGCGAAAGTCCTGTCCGCGGCGGCTGAGACGGTACCACATGACGCGCGTGCCGGGCGTGACGGGACAGGTGGCCCAATCGGACCAGCCCGCGTTGGTGACGACGCTCCCGAGGAGCGGCACGCCGTCCTTGCCGCCGTGCTCGACGGAGGCCTTCAGCCAGTTGTCGCTGTCCAGGTAGACCGCGATGCCGCACTGGTCAAACCGGTGACGCGTGTCGGCCTCGGTGCGGACGGTGAAGGAGAAGTACGGTCGGTCGGTTTCGGTGACCAGCATCGGCGCGTTGTCGTTTCGGAACCCGTAATAGGTCCGCTGCCAGAGGTCGGTGTGGGGCAACGTGACCAGCTCGGCGCGGTCAGGGAGGAGGCGGAAGTCTGCCGCCGTGTGAATGGGGCGCAGCGCGGTGGGATCGAAGTCAGAGTTCATGGGGGGGTCACTCCTGAGGAAGAATGCGGATAAGGCACCCGCCGCCCGCGGCGCAGGGGATGCGGAGCGTGTCCTGCGCGGTGACGGGGACGGTTTTCAGAACGTAGTCGGTGCCGACGATGTCGGCGCTCTTGCCGTCGTGGAGGACGGTGGCGCTGAAGCGGCCCGGCCCGAGCGCCGTCAGCGGGATCTCCAGCGTCACGCCCTCATGTCCGACGATGGCCCCGTACCAGACGGCTCGGCCCTTCGTACGGCGCACCAGGAGGAGACTGTCGGGGTCCGAATCCGTGTGACAGACCGTGCTGTCCCACAGCAGCGGCACATCGGCGAGGAGCTTCGTGTACGCCGGTTCACGCAGATAGTCCGACGGCGAATCGCAGAGCATCTGGAAACCCGTGTCGTAGAGCAGGAAGAGCGCGGCCTGACGGCACCGCGTGCCCATGCTCATCGGATGGGCGTAGACCGGTTTCATCATTGCCCGCGGCGCGTTGCGCATCGCCCCCGGCGTGTAGTCGGCCGGACCGGCCGGCACGCGCGCGAAGGCCAGACGGATGTCGTTGACGATGAAGTCCGTCGTGTTGGGCGTCCACTTGACCTGTTCCAGCCCGAAAATGCCCTCATAGGTCAGGACGTTCGGCCACGTGCGCTGAAGCCCCGTCGGCTTGTGGATGCCGTGATAGGCCAGAATCAGCCGGTGCTTCGCGGCAATCTCGGCCGTCTCGTAGAGAAACCGCGCGATGGCTGCGTCGTCGCGGTCGAAGAAGTCGATTTTGAACCCGCGTACGCCCATCGCCGCGTAGTGGGAGAAGATCCGCTCCTGCCGGCCGATGAGCTGTTGCCACGAACTCCACAGGACGATGTCCACGCCCTTGGTCTTCGCGTGGGCGAGGATGGCGGGCAGATCGATCTCCGGCACGATGGCCGTGACATCGAGCGCCACGGCCCAACCCTCGTCGAGGATGACGTAGGGAATGCGGAACGCGGCCGCAAAATCGATATAGGTGAAGTAGGTCTCGGTATTGACGCCGGGCGTGAAGGGGACGTGCGTGAGGCCCCACGCGTTCCACCAATCCCAGGCGACCTTGCCGGGCTTCACCCAGGAAAAATCGCCCATGGCCGGTTCGGAGAGCGCCAGGACGAGGTCGTTGCCGTAGATGCCGGCGGGGGTGTCTGCCAACATGAAGAGGCGCCACGGATAGGCGCGCGTGCCCGCCGTCCGTACGAGGTAAGGCGCACGTGCCGTGACGCGGGAATAACGCCGCGAGGTCCCATCCTCGGCCGTGGGCCACGCGGCGAACAGCCCCGTCAGACGGTCAGGAGAGTCGGGACGGCGCTCGAGGTTGAGACCGGGATAATCGCGCAGCTCCGCTTCGCTGAGGCAGAGTGCCGCGCCCTCCCAGAGCGCCGTGACCGGCAGATAGACCGAACGCCCCCCGGCGATGTCTTCGATCGGGGTTCGGTTGTGAGGCGATTCGAAGGGATGCTGCAGGATGTCGCCCTCGTAAGCCGAGGGGTTGTAACCGTAGAGGAGCTCGGGTCTGTCCTCGGGCACCCACGTGAAGGTTTCGGAGATGATTTCGGCATCCGTCTTCAGGGCGCTCTCCCAACGGAAGGCGACGCCGAGGTCGGTCGCGATCAGCGCCAGGGCCAGCGGACCATAATCGAGCCGTGCCGTCGTGGCGCTCAGGTCCAACCGCGGACGGCGCGTGTGAAAGGGCACCTCGCCGGAGAGATCGCGTGTGCCGTGGATGACCGCCTGCGGTTCCGTCGCGGGGGAGACGCCGGCGACGGAGAGCCCGATCGGCGAGGGCGCGGCCAGCACGCGGCCTTGGCGGACGATGGCATAGCAGAGCGTGCCCCCCGCCAGACATCCGACGGCCAACGTGTTGAGCCCGTCGGGTGAAGTGACGGACGCGTGCCAGTCGACGGCATACGGATGCAGCCGGATGGGAATGTGGACGGGGTAGGGCATGGGGCACCTTCGCTTTCGCAATAATCGGACGGACGCGGTCCGCCACCACCGCAACAGCATAGCAGAACCCCGCCTGTCCGAAAAGTCCCGCCGGCCGCGTCCAAGCGGCCTGTCTGGGAATCGGACATTTTTTGTCCGCTCGAATCGGACACTTTTTATAAATGCATAAAATATAGACTGTTAGAACGA
>CALXSH010000003.1 GCA_944391065.1 uncultured Kiritimatiellota bacterium
TAGGAGTGCGGGGAGTTTTAGAGGGGGCGCACAGCTCCCTCTAAGCATAGATTACCCACAAATTCTTTCGAAGACCCTGGTTTTTTGCTGATCTCCTCATTTATTCGCCGGAGGCGGCCGTATTGGCGATTGGCTTTGTTGCGTAAACCGTCAGCCTGTGGGCTCCTTCGGCGGCACCCAAGCCGTCCGCTGCCAGGAAGCCTTTTAGGAGAATCTCGACACGGTCTTTTACGACGAGTTCGCCTTCGACGTAGGTCCGCCCGGCCTCCTTTTGGAGTGAACTCCCGTCCGCACCGGTCGTGTGGTACACCGCGACCACAGCGGTGCCGTCGGCAAACATGACCGCATCGTCACGGGTTGCGTCTCCGCTGATACCCGTCACCTCCGCCGTCACAACAACGTCCCCGTTCGCTTCGGCGCGTATCCCCGATATCCCGAATGCGTAGGGGGTCACGGTGACGGTAACGTCTGGCCATGAGGTGGTTTGCTCCATTATCCCATCAAAGCAGGCGATTGCGCCTTCGGACAGCGGCTGGCCATTTGTCGTTGTCGCTCCCGAGGTCAGAGGATTGATTGTAAGCGATCTTCCAGGGTTTGCCGTGATGATCTCCAGTAAGGTTGTCCCCGGAATGGCGGCACCATTGGTCAAGCGGTACAGCGTGTAATGCCCGTCTTCGCCACTCATAATGTATTTCCACTTGTCTTTTGAATACGTGTCCGTATAGCAGACGAGATTTTCCTTTACGTACGAATTAATGTAATAAAACTTATCATTCCGTATTAGCGTTGGAGTGCCGGAGCTCCGGAAGATAAGAGTTTCTATCGGACAGTCGTAAAACGGATGATAAGAGTTGTCGTTTGCGGTCACGTAAATCGTCTTAAGTGATGCGGGTAAGACAACGGTCGTGAGACTTGTGCAACCGCTGAACAGGCCAGCGGGGATGGCCTCGAGAGCGTCCGGCAGGACAACCTGCCTCAGAGATATGCATTCCTGAAACGTGAAGATGCCTAACGTCTTGACATTGTCAGAGAATGTGATGGATTGGAGGTTTTTACAGCCATGGAACGCCATTCCTCCGACGGAGGTAACCGAGCCCGGAATTGTGATGGATTGAAGGTCTGTACAGCCATGGAAGGCACAGTCTCCAATGGAGGTGACCGAGTCTGGAATCGTGATGGATTGAAGATTTGTACAGGTTTGGAAAGTATTGTTCTCAATGGAGGTGACTGTGTCCGGGATCGTGACGGATTGGAGTTTGGCGCACTCCACGAATGCATATTGTCCGATGGTGGTCACTTTGTTGGGTAAGGTGATGGATTGAAGGCTGCTGCACTTCTTGAAAACATAATTACCCAGAGTGGTGAGGGAGTCCGGAAGCGTGACGGAGGTGAGACCTGTGCAACCATTGAATACACTGGTTCCCAGTTCCGTAACGCCTTCGGGAATGGTGACGGAGGTGAGGGCTGTACGCTCCGCGAATGCCCGGTATCCGATGGCGGTGACCGGACGGCCGCCGAGCGTGTCGGGGATTGTCAGTTGGCCGGAGGCGGGATCGGCGCCGGTGAGGGTGACGCCGCCGTCATCGGCATTGACGGTGTAAGTCCACGTGATTTCGTCGGCCGTTTCGGTGAACTTGCTCTCGGTCTGAGCCCAAAGGGGATGGGCTTCAATGAGGATACCGGTCAGCGCGATAAGGCATACCATTCTGTGCATGGGGACTCCGATCTGTGCGGTTATTGTCATGCGGCGACTTGGGCAAAGAATCTTGCCGAGATGACAGTATCTTACGTCAGAGGGTGAAAGGTGTCAATCCGCCGCAAGTGGCCTCCGTCACGGCTGACGATACGGCGTCCGCATGGGAAATCGGGCAAGCCCTCGCGATTCCGGCGGAACGCGTTCCGTTCTTCGGACGACACATATGCAGGTCTTTCGAAGTGCAGGGGCACGCGACGACACGAAAGTCCCCTTTCATGGACTCGGGATGCGGTTGATTCGGACTTGAGCTTCGGCGCAGTTCGACCTCTTGGGGTATAGCCCAAGGATTGCTACGGCTATAGCCCAAAAGGTGCTACGGCTATAGCCCAAGGGCTGCTACGGCTATAGCCCAAGAGGTCGGATTACGGCCATGCCGAGGTCGCTCTGGGAGAATGCGGAGGTCCGGAGCCAGGCACGATGGGGTGGCAAACGCTCGGTGCCGCTTGGTCGGGAGGGTAGGGGGCTTCTCGCGGCTGCCCGCATAGCGTGAGAGGTTCATCTTCACCGGGGCACGCTCACACATCCGTGGCCGTCAACCGAAGGAGAGAGGCTCCATGGGGACCCGGGAAGGGGTAAATGGGTGTCCGGAAAGGAGCGCGCACTCTCCCTCTTGGTGATTGTCCCACCGGAAGCGCTGAAGGTTCAGAGGTCGGAAGCGTAGGGTCGGTGCAGGCGGATTCCGGCGCAACAAATCCGCGGCGGCGAAGAATTCGTGCTTGCTTTTGGAGGGGCTGTGGCGTATGATAACCCCGAACATGGAGCTGGGGCGGGTGCCCCTGCCGATTCCGTATCTTTAAGGAGACGCGCATGGACGAGAAGAGTCAGAAGCCTGACCCGATTGTGGAGGTCGAGCAGTTCGGAAAGTTGCCGAACGGAACAACGGTTTTGAAATATACGCTGAAGAACGGCCTCGGTGCCGAGCTCGAGGTGTTGGAATACGGCGGTACGGTTCGCCGCTTCACGGTGCCCGGCCCCGACGGGAAGCCCCGCAATGTGATCGTTGGGCCTGATACGCTGGAGGGGTGGATCGAGAATCCTTACTTTGCGGCGCTGATCGGGCGCGTGGGCAACCGCATTGCGTTCGGCAAGTTCTCGCTGGACGGCAAGGTGTACACGCTGGCGACGAACAATGCCCCTGGCGGCATTCCCTGTGCGCTGCATGGCGGTGAGGAGGGGTTCAACGCGCGTGTGTGGAAGATGAAGGCTTTCTTCAAGGGCACGGAAACCACGGTGCCCGAGTGGGTGCGCAATGCCGGGATCTACGGCGAGGACGATGCCTGCCTCTATATGGAGCTTGAGTCTCCCGACGGAGATCAGGGCTATCCGGGGGCCGTGCACGCCGAGGTCGTTTACGTGCTGACGCCGGAGAATACCTGGCGCGTGGTCTATCATGTGACCTCCGATGCGGCAACGCCGGTGAACATGACGCAGCACGCCTACTGGAACCTCAAGGGCTGCGCCCAGGGCGATATGCTCGACCACACCCTCTGGGTCGGCGCGTCGCGCTATACTCCGGTCAATGCCGGGCTCATTCCGACGGGCGAACTGGCTCCTGTGGCGGGTACGCCCTTTGATTTCACGACGCCGCATACCATCGGCGAGCGTGTGCATGCCGACAACGATCAGATTCGTTACGGCGCGGGATACGATCACAATTTCGTGCTCGACCACCCTGAAGGCGAGTTGGGCCATGCCGCGACGCTGACGGCGCCTGACGGCATGAAGCTCGAGGTCTGGACGGATCAGCCCGGCATGCAGGTCTACGCGGGGTTCTATATCCCCGAGGGGATGCAGACCCCAGAAGGGAAGACCGGGCCTTTCGGCGGCGTGGCGCTGGAGACGCAGCATTTCGCCGACAGCGTAAACCGCCCCGAATTTCCCTCTGTCATTCTTCGTCCCGGCGAGGTGATGCAGTCGGTTACCGAATTCCGCTTCCCCAAGGCCTGAGGCCGGGGGAAGCCTTATCGCATCTGTACAACGGAGTAATACGCAATGTCTACACAAGAGAAGTCCGGCATCAACTGGATTGCCGTGATCACGATGATGTTCCTCTGCGGCATGATTGCCTTTGTGACCTATCTCGGGCAGCCGCTCTCCAACGTCTGGAAGGCGCAGGAGGCCATCAAGAACTCCACGATGCTGGCGATGCTCGGCAACGCGATGGTGTTCGCCGCCTACTTCTTCATGGGTATCCCCTCGGGTATGCTGCTGGGCAAGATCGGCTACAAGAAGACGGCCCTCGTCGGTATCGTGGCCGGCTTCGTGGCCATGGCCGTGCAGATGGTCTCCGGCAAGCTCCCGATGGACGGCGGCATCGTCCTGCCGTACTCGGTCTACCTCGTCGGTGCCTTCATCGGCGGCATCTCGGCCTGCCTGCTCAACATGGTGGTCAATCCGATGCTGAACCTCCTGGGCGGCGGCGGCAAGCGCGGCAACCAGCTCAACATGACGGGCATGACGATTAACTCGCTGACTGCCACGGTGACCCCGATTGTCGTCGGCACGCTCGTCGGTGCCGTCACGAAGGAGACGACGATGGCCGACTGCGATCTGCTGATGTACATCGCACTGGCGGTTTTCGCGGCCTCTTTCATCATCATCTCCTTGGTGACCATCAAGGATCCCGAGCAGGCCGTCGTCACCGAAAAGATCGGCGCCTTCGCGCCGCTGCGTTTCCGTCACTGCCTGCTGGGCGTGCTGGCCATCTTTGCCTATATGGGCGTTGAGGCCGGCATTCCCGGCGTGATGACACAGTGGCTCACCTCCGAGGGCACGCTCACGGTGTCCAATGCCGCCGCCGTCGCCGGATCCGTTGTCGCGGTCTACTGGCTGCTGATGTTTGTCGGCCGTCTGATTGGCGCAGCTATCGGCGGCAAGGTCTCCTCCCGTGTGATGATGACGGTGACCACGCTGGCCTCCATCATCTTCATTGTTGCCGGTACGCTGACCACCGGCGTTGCGGCCCGTATGCCCGGCATCGTGACAGAGGGCGGCATCAGCGTGCAGATGGTTGATGTCCCGCTGGCGGCGCTCTTCTTCGCGCTCTGCGGTCTCTGCACCTCGGTGATGTGGCCGGCCATCTTCAACCTGGCGACCGAGAAGCTCGGCAAGTATACGGCCGCGGCCTCCGGCCTCTTCATGACGATGGTTGTCGGCGGCGGTATCTTCCAGGTCATCCAGGGTGTCGTCTGCGACAACTTCTCCTACATGACCTCCTTCATTGTGCCTGGCCTCGCCCTCGCCTACATCTTCATCTACGCGGTGGGCTTCTCCAAGCCCGCGGCCAACATCGATGAGCTCGTGAAGTGATTTAATCCCAACCCTCTCAACACAAGAAAGGTTCAATTCAATGCAGAATCAGGAAGTTTACGACGAACTCGTCGGCAAGTTTGAAAAGATGTACGGCCAGAAGCCTCAGATTGTCGCTTACGCCCCCGGCCGCATCGAAGTGCTCGGCAACCATACCGACTACAACGAAGGCTACGTCTTCTCCGCGGCCATCGACAAGGGCACCTTCTTCGCGGTGAGCGCGACCGCCGACGACACCTGCGAACTCACTGCGGCCGACCTCATGGAGACTGCGAAGTTCACGACCGGCACCTGCGCCCCGGCGAAGGAGATGACTTGGCAGAACTACGTCAACGGTACCTTCAACTGGCTCTTTGACGGCAATCCCGCCGCCGCGAAGCATGGGTGGAAGGGTATGTTCCTCGGCAACATCCCGCTCGGCGCCGGTCTTTCCTCCTCCGCCGCGCTGGAAATGTGCACGGTCCTCGCCCTCTCCAAGCTCTACGGCATCGAGAAGGACAAGACCACGATGGCCAAGATCGGCCAGAAGGCCGAGCACACCTTCGCCGGATGCCCCTGCGGTCTGCTTGACCAAGCCTCCTCCATGTACGGTCAGGAGGGCGCCCTTGTCGAGAGCGATTTCCGCACCAATGTTTTCAAGACGGTTTCCATGGGGCCCTCCGTGGCCTTCATGATGGTCAAGTCCAATGCCAAGCACGCCCTCGTTGACGGCGCCTACGCCTCCCGCCGCAAGGCCTGCGAA
Organism: uncultured Kiritimatiellota bacterium; assembly: GCA_944391065.1. GTDB lineage: Bacteria > Verrucomicrobiota > Kiritimatiellia > RFP12 > DVOR01 > Spyradenecus. The sequence goes on from CALXSH010000003.1 coordinate 5,808, forward strand.
GATGCCGCGAAATACTTCGCCGGCGTCCTCCGCAAGCCCGTCACCCATCTTCGTGACGTGACGATGGCCGAGTGGGTGCTCTACCGCGCCGGTCTCGACGAGACCTCCGCCAAGCGTGCCGTCCATCCGATCGGCGAGGACGAGCGTGTGCTTCAGGGTGCCGAGCTCCTGGCCAAGGGCGACCTCAAGGCCTTCGGCGCGCTGATGTTCGACTCGCACGAATCGAGCCGCAATTGGTTTGAGAATTCCTGCGAGGAGCTTGACGTCATTGTCGATACCGCCAAGACCATCCCCGAAGTTTACGGTGCCCGTCTCTCTGGCGGCGGCTTCGGCGGCAGCTGCTGCCTGCTGGTCGATCCGACCGCGGCCGACAAAATCGCGGCGACCATCACCGCGGCCTACAAGGCGAAGTTCGGCGACGAGCCGGTCTGCCAGCTGATCAAGCCCTCCCAAGGCGCCCACATCGTCCAGGGCTAAGAGACCTCACACGAGGTTTTCAACAGGCGTCTCCCGTCCGCGGGAGGCGCCTTCGCTTTTTGGTATCCATGCAGAGGTGCCGCCTATTGCAATCCAGACGGCGGATGCATCGATTTTCGGACACGCTTGGGCGCGCCGGTATCACCGTCGCACCGCCGGACCCCAATCTCACGGATGCTGGTAGAGGCGATGCAGATCGACGGCCATGGCAATCTCATAGAATGAGCGCCCTCCGTTGAGTATGACTTCGCTGGTTAAACGCCTCTCCTTGGCGAGGTGAAACGTCTGCCTTTGGGGAGCGTTTGGCCCGTCCGTCGCGGGAGCCCTGTCTGGTTTGGTTAGTGCGGGCACTAGCCCGTTCGGAGGAAGTAAATACCCATCTCCCCCGGGGGGCCTCTCCAATAATCCCGCCCCCTTGCAAGAGAAAATGCGCTCCCACGCTTGCAAGACTAAATGCACCCCCTCATTCGGAAGGTTTAAGTGCGCCTACGCGCTTAGGCCGTAGGCTCACCTCGGATGGCGAGTGACGGTTTTGAAATATACACGACATCTCCAAAAAAAGTGCTTGTACATTTGTTCGGGCTTTTGCTATTATGGTCGGCGTTTTCAGCGCCTCTAGCTCAATTGGATAGAGCATCTGACTACGGATCAGAAGGTTGGAGGTTCAAATCCTCCGAGGCGCGCCATTCCACCCGATTGCGGGGTTGAGCAGCCAGGTAGCTCGTCAGGCTCATAACCTGAAGGTCATAGGTTCAAATCCTATCCCCGCTACCAATTTTCATGAGACCGTGAGCGATGCTCGCGGTCTTTTGGTTTTTGGGGCGTGTTTTCGGGTGCCGAAGGGGGTGACCTCCGGGGCGTTAGGCGGAGCGGTTCGGGCAGAACGTCCGCAAGTTTAGTATACTGTCGGACCATTACGGAAAGGAACCCGAAGATGTGGGATTATACCGATAAAGTCATGGATCACTTCCGCAATCCGCGCAATGTCGGCACGATTGAGCACCCCGACGGGAAGGCGACCGTCGGGTCGCTGGCGTGCGGGGATGCCCTGACCTTCATGTTCCGTCTCGGCCCTGACGGCCGTATTGCCGAAGCGAAGTTTCAGACGTTTGGCTGCGCGAGCGCGGTGGCATCGTCCTCTGCCCTGACGGAGATGGTGCTGGGCAAGACGCTTGAGGAGGCCGAGAAGATTACCAACCGCGACATTGCCGAGTATCTGGGCGGGCTGCCGGATCAGAAGATGCACTGTTCGGTGATGGGCCGCGAGGCGCTGGAGGCGGCGATCCACAATTACCGCACCGGCGAGGAGAATACGGTGAGCGTGAATGAGGAGATCGTCTGCACCTGCTTCGGCGTGTCGCGCGAGGAGATTGAGCGCGTGGCCAAGGAGAACAGCCTGCACACGGTCGACGAGGTGACGAATTTCTGCAAGGCCGGAGGCGGGTGCGGCATGTGCCGCGACCGCATTCAGGAGATTCTCGATGAGGTGAACCATGCCGCCGCGGCGGCGCCTGCGGCGCCGGCGCCGAAGAAGCTGACGACGCTGCAGAAGATCCGGCTGATCGAGCAGACACTGGACGAGCAGGTCCGCCCGGTGCTGAAGAAGGACGGCGGCGACGTGGAGCTGGTCGACGTGGATGGGGATACGGTCCGGATTGCTTTCCGCGGGATGTGCGCGGGGTGCCGCAGCGCGGCGCTGACGCGCGACAATCTGATTGCGGCCCGGCTGCATGAATTCGTCGACCCGGCACTCCGGGTGGTCACGGAGTAAGCGGCCATGCGCACGGTTTATCTGGACAACAACGCCACGACCTGCGTCGCCCCCGAGGTGACGGAGGCCATGATGCCGTATTTCACCGAGCTTTGGGGCAATCCGTCGAGCATGCACGCTTTCGGCGGGCAGGTTGCCGCCTCGGTGACGAAGGCGCGCGGGACGGTGGCGGATTTCATCGGAGCCGAACGGCCCGAGGAGATCGTTTTCAACGGCTGCGCCACGGAGGGCGACAACCATGCGCTGATGGGGGTGGCGGCGACCTGGAACGGTCCGGGCACAATCATCACCTCGCGCGTGGAGCATCCGGCCGTTCTGGGGCCCTGTCTGCGGCTGCGCGAGATGGGGCACAACGTCATTGAAATCGGCGTCGACGGCGAGGGCCGGTTTGATCTGGAGGCCTATGAGGCCGCGCTGGCGGCTAATCCGGGGCCGAAGCTGGTTTCGGTGATGTGGGCCAACAACGAGACGGGTGTCATTTTCCCGATCCGCCGCATCGCGGAGCTGGGCAAGGCGGCCGGGGCCACGGTTCATACCGATGCCGTGCAGGCGGCCGGCAAGCTGCCGATCGACGTGCGCGAGGTGCCGGTCGACCTGCTGACGCTGGCGGGGCACAAGATGCACGCGCCCAAGGGCATCGGCGTGCTGTACGTGCGCCGCGGCACGCGGATGCGGCCCTTCGTCATCGGGGGGCATCAGGAGCGAGGCCGGCGCGGCGGCACGGAGAATGTCCCCTACATCGTGGGCATGGCCAAGGCGTGCGAGCTGGCCAAGGCCGCACTGGCGGACGGCTCCGAGGCCCGCATCGCGGCGATGCGCGACCGCCTGGAGGCGGGGTTGCTGGCGACGTGCCCGGACAGCCGGGTCAACGGGGCGCGGGCGTGCCGCGTGCCGAATACGCTGAATATCTCCTTCGAGTACATTGAGGGCGAGAGCGTCATTTATCTGCTGAGCGATCTGGGCATCTGTGCCAGCACGGGGTCTGCCTGTGCGGCGGGAAGCCTGGAGCCCAGCCATGTCATCCGTGCCATGGGGGTGCCGTTTACGGCCGTTCACGGTTCAATCCGCTTCTCGCTGAGCCGCTATACGACCGATGCGGAGATCGATTACGTGCTGAAGCATACGCCCGAGGTGGTGGCGAAGATGCGCGCGCTGTCGCCTTTCGTGCCGCACTGAGGCGGCAGAGGATATCGTTTTAGGGAAAGGACCGATTCATGGGAACCGGAATGTTTGCCGCAATGACCCTGACCGAGGCGTGGACCGTCGGCGGGTGGCTGATGTGGGTGCTGGCCGCGATGAGCGTCATCGGGGTGGCGCTGTGCCTCTATTTTCTGGCGACGCTGCGCCTGGGTGCGGTAGTGCCGCCGCGTTTGCGCCGTGACCTGCCGAAGTATCTGGTGGCCGACGATCTGAGCGAGGCCCGCCGCCTCTGCGAGGATGCGCCGTCGCCGCTGAGCGCGGTGATCTTGGCGACGCTGGATGCGGTGCGCAATGCGCCGCGCGCCGATGCCGGGCTGATCGCGAAGGTGGCCGAGAGCGAGGGCGGGCGTCAGGCGGGCCGTTTGCGCGGCCAGATTCAGTGGCTGCTTGATATCGCGACCATCGCGCCGCTGGTCGGGCTGCTGGGGACGGTGATCGGCATGCTGCAGGCTTTCGGTGCTGTGGCGGCGGATGTGGCGGCGGCTAAGCCGACGCTGCTGGCCGAGGGTGTCTCTAAGGCCATTGTGACGACGATCTTCGGCCTGCTGGTGGCTATCCCGGCGATGACGTTTTATGCATGGTTCCGCAGGCGTGCGGCGCGGCTGATTGCGGCGCTGGAAGGGGCCTGCGCGGAGCTGGTGGCGGTGCTGGGCAGCAAGCATATTCGGGACTGAGGGTATGAACTTCAGCAAGCATGGCGAGGAGCTGCCGCAGTTTCAGATGACGGCGATGATGGACGTCGTCTTTCTGTTGCTCTGCTTCTTCATTACCTCGACGGTCTTCTCCCAGTGGGAGTATGAGGTCGATCTGACGCTGCCGACGGCGAAGTCCGCGCAGACTCCGGTCAGGATGCCGGGGGAGATTATCCTGAATATTGCGGCCGACGGGACGGTGACGGTCAACCAGCGGGTGTTCGCGGGCGAGGATCTGGACCGTCTGCTGCGGCAGGTGGCAGGGTATCTGCCCGGTCAGCCGATCATTATCCGCGCGGACCGCGGCACGCCTTATGAGCACTTCATGAAGGTGGCCGATGCCTGCCGCTTGGCGGGCATCTCCAATCTGTCGCTGGCGACGGCCGGTGAGTCAGAGAATGCCCCTGAGGCGTCTTCCGTGCTGCCGCCGCCTCCGGCTGCGGAGCTTCGGGGAGGCTTCTGAGCATGACGGCGTGGCTTTTTGAGGCGCTGATGCTGCTGGCTTTCGGCTGCAGCTGGCCTGCCTCCATCGCCAAATCACTCCGGACGCGGTTCGTGCGGGGGAAGTCGCCGCTTTTTATGGTGATCGTCATCCTGGGGTACTGCTGCGGCATCCTTCACAAGCTCATCAATCCGGCGGCGCCCGACGCGCCGTTGCTGGCGCGCCATGTGCTGTGGCTCTATGTGGCTGATCTGCTGCTGGTGGCGACGGATCTGACGCTTTACTTCCTGTTCCGCCGGAACGCGGAGCCGCGGGGGGCGCGCTGATGCTGCGGACGGTCCTGCTGGTGGCGGCGTTTGCGACGGGCTGGTTCTGCCCGTCGCTTGCCTTATTGAAGCCGCTGATGCCGTGGTGCCTGGGGTACATGCTGACGGTGGTCTTCATGCGGACGGAATTTTCCCGCGCCTCCTTCTCGCCCCGTCAGGCGCTGGTCATTGCGGTCAATATCGCGATGGCGGTGGCGGTGTGGGGCGGAATGCTGCTGTGCGGGGTGCCGGAACGCTTTGCCCAGGCGGCCTTTTTCACGGCAATCACGCCGACGGCGAGCGCGGCGCCGGTGATTGTCTCGCTGCTGGGCGGCAGCATCGGGTTTGCGTCTTTCGGCTTTGTGCTGAGCGCGCTGGCGGTCAGCGCGGCGCTGCCGCTGCTGGTGCCGGTGGTGCTGCATCAGTCGGCCTGGGGAATGATGCCGCTGATTCTGATGCGCGTGGGGTGGGTTGTCTTTCTGCCGATGCTTCTCGGGGGACTGCTGCGGCGCCTTCTCGGCGAACGGGCCGCGCGCATCGGCAAACGCCTGACGGGCTCGACGCTCTATACCTGGATTGCGCTCGTGGCCATCATTGCGGCGTCGGCCTCGGATTTTCTGCGGACGCACGCGGCGGAGTATCCGGTCGGCGACGTGCTTTGGGTGCTGCTGATCGACTTTGTGCTGTGCGTGGTCTGCTTTGCCGTCGGGGCCCTGCTCGGTTATCCCGGCTACATCCGGGAATGCTCGCAGCTGCTGGGGCAGAAAAACACGTCGTACACGACCTATCTGGCCTTTGCCAGCGGCAATCCTTTCGCCGCGCTGGGGCCGGCCTTCTATGTCTTCTTTCACAATACGTGGAACGGTCTGCAGCTGATTTTCCATAAGGAGCAGGACGATGTGCCCAAGAAAACCGAAGCGCACCGTTGAGGATTACGACGCCATCCATGACGCGCTGGCTGCGGCCTTCGCGCAGGTCCGCGCGCCGATCATGGATCTGATTGCGGCCCAGACGCACGATCCCTACCGCATTCTCGTGGGGACCATCCTCTCGGCCCGTACCAAGGACGGCACCACTGCCGAGGCCCTCGGCCGTCTTTTCCCCGCCGCGCCGGATATGGATGCCCTGGAACGCCTCAGCGAGGAGGAGATTGCCGGGCTAATCTTCCCCGTCGGCTTTTACCGCGCCAAGGCCCGCCATCTCAGGGCGTTGCCCGGGGCGGTGCGGACGAAGTTCGGCGGTACGATTCCCCATACCGTGGAGGAGCTGGTCGAATTGCCCGGGGTTGGGCGCAAGACGGCCAATCTGGTCGTGGCGCTGGCTTTCGGGCTGCCGGCTATCTGCGTCGACACCCATGTCCATCGGATCAACAACCGCCTCGGCATCGTCAGGACCAAGACGCCGGCGGAGACCGAGGCGGCGCTCCGCCGCTGTCTCCCCGAGCGGCTCTGGATCCCGTGGAACTCGATTTTCGTCTCTTTCGGCCAGACCCGCTGCAAGCCGATCGGCCCGCAGTGCGACGGCTGCCCCGTGCGCGCCTGGTGCCTTGCGCCCCGCAAACCGAAGACTCCCGGGGCCGGCCGCGGCTGAGGGGTGGTTCAGAAGGCGTCCCGGACCGTCAGGGCGTCCCTGTCGGAGGCATAGGCGGTCGCGTCGCGCAGGGTGACGCGGCCGCTGCGGACGAGGGCGCGCAGGGAGGCATTCATGGTCGTCATGCCGTATTCCGCGCCGGTTTCGATGAGGGAGGGGATCTGGCGTTCCTTGCGGTCGCGGATGAGGGCCCGGACGGCATTGGTCGAAACCATGATTTCTGCGCAGAGCGAACGCCCGCCTCCGTCGGACCAGGGGATCAGCTGCTGGGTAATGACGACTTTGAGATTGGCCGCGAGGCGCTCGCGGGTCTGATCCTGCTCCATGGCCTCGAAGGCGCTGATGATGCGGGTGACCGACTCGACGGCGCCGGAGGTGTGGAGCGTGGCGAAGGTCAGGTGACCGGTCTCGGCCAGGGTGAGGGCCGCGTCCATGGTTTCGCGGTCGCGCATTTCGCCGAGGAGAACGATGTCGGGATCCTCGCGCAGGGCAGCCCGGAGGGCGACGTGAAAGCCGCGGGTGTCGTGGCCGACCTCGCGCTGGGAGACGAGGCAGGAGGCGCTCTCGTGGACATATTCGACGGGGTCTTCCACGGTGAGGATGTGTTCGTGCCGGGTCCTGTTGATCCGGTGGAGGATGCTGGCGAGGGTCGTCGTCTTGCCGGAGCCGGTGGCGCCGGTGACCAGGACGAGCCCCTGGCGCATCTCTGCGATGCTTTCGAGAAAGGGGACGGGAAGGCCCAGTTCGCCGAAGGGGATGAAGCGGTCGGGCAGCAGGCGGATGGCCCAGGCGATCCGGTCGCGCTTGCGGAAGACGTTGATGCGGATGCGCCGTCCGCCGAGTACCGTGGCGGCTCCGTCGAATTCGCATTCGGCCGCGAAGCGGTCGAAGTTGCCTCTGCCGATGAGCATGGCGGTGAGACCGGCGAAGGATTCGGCGCGGATGGAGTCGGGCGGGGGCACTTCGCGGAGGAAGCCGTTGATCCTCAGCCTGGGGGATTCGCCTTCGCACCAGTGCAGGTCCGAGGCGCCGGCGTCGGCCATCAGGCGGAAGAGGGGTTCGAGGCGTGCGTCGGCCATGTCAGTGCTCCTTTTGCGCAATCAGTATTTCAAGATCGGCCAGCACGGCGTCGCAGGCCTCCGCACCGCGTCGGTCGCCCCGGGCAAGAAAGGCTTCCCGCGCCCCGGCGAAGGCGGCGCGTGCCTCCTCGGGGTGTCCGAGGGCCAGGGCGCATTTGCCCAGGTTGAAGGATGCCGCGGGACGCCAGGGGCCCGCGGCATCTCCGCTGTAGGCCAGGGCCTGCCGCAGGGCCTCCCGGGCGCGCAGAGGGTCGTCCAGCCGCAGCCGGAGTTCGCCGGCCAGCGCATGGCGGCGGGCCTCCCAGGCGGAACCGACGGAGGAGGGCAGGGGGGTAAGGAGGGCGAGCGCTCCGGCGGTGTTGCCTTCGGCCCGGAGGGCCTGTGCGGCCCCCAGAAGGGCGCGCGTGCGCAGCGCAGGGTCTTCGCTTTCCGCGGTCAGCGCCATAAAGGCCGCGAGTGCTTCGCGCGTGCGGCGGGCCCTGAGGAGGGCCCCGGCATTCTCCAGGGCCTGCTCCTTCGCGGCAGGGGCGAGCAGGGGAGCGGCGTCGGCGGCGGGATCCGCGGCGGGGGGCGTGCGGCAGCCGCCCAGGAGAAGCGCCGGCAGGAGGAGAAGAGCGTGCGTGAGGCGCTTCATTCCGCCTCCACGGGGGTTTCCAGAGGCGCGGTCGCCGCATCGATCCGGGAGAGGGCCTGCCGCTCGGCCGGATCCAGGGCGCCGAGGGCTTCCCCGGCCAGGTCGGAGCCTTCGGCGAGTCCGGTGAGGAAGGAGCGGCTCATGCGCTCGGCGTCGCCGGGGGAGAGAATCACGTAGGGGCGCACCAGGACGATGAGCTCCTCGACGGTGACGGCGCGGTTCTGCCGCTCGAAAAGCAGGGGGCCGACCCAGGGGATGTCCGCCAGCCAGGGCACCCGGGCGACGTTTTCGGTTTCGCGGCGGCTGACAAGGCCGCCGAGGGCGAGTGTCTCGCCGGAGCGGGCGACGACGGTGGAGACGATGGACTGCTTGATGACGTCGGTGGTCTGGTATTCGATGCGCTCTGCGGAGGGCCCGTAGCTCATGCTCTTGGGGGAGCCCTCCTCGGCATTTTCCTGGAGAAGGCGGAGGGTGACGGAGCCGTCGGCATGGATTTTGGGGGTGATGACGAGGGTGGTGCCGATGTCGGTGCGCTGGATGTCGGCGGTGGTCGAGGTCGTGGGGGTGGCCGTTTCGCTGCCGGTGAAGGTGGTGGAGGTCTCCACGCTCAGGATGATGGAGGTCTCCTTGCCGACAAAGATGCGGGAGGCCTCATAGTCCGAGACCATGAGGTTGGGCGTGGCGAGGCGGCGGACCTTGCCCTTCTCATCGAGGTATTTGAGCCGGAGGCTGAGATGGTCGCTGATGTACTGGAGAGCCGCTGCGTCGGCGCTGAAGGAGCCCAGCGTGTCCAGCGCCGACGTGAGGCCGCCGACGGGGCCGCCGTCGTAGCCGCCGACAAACCCGCCGGAGACCGGGTTGCCCCGTCCGGTGGAGAAGAGGATATCGAGCTGACGGTCCTTTTCGTCCGTGATGTCCAGCGCGAGCACCTTGACCTCCAGCAGGACCTGCGGTTTGGGGCGGTCGAGCTCGGCGATGACTTCGCGGACCTGGCGGAGGGTGTCGCGGTCGGAGGAGCGCAGGAGGATGGCATTGGCGTCGCGCGCCACCGCGACGAAGACGACGCTGGGGCTGGCGGCCCTGGGGACGCCGTCGGTGTCGGCGGTGACAATGGCGGCGTTGTCGCGGTTGAGGCGGTCCATGTCGCGGTAGTAGTCGGTTACGTTGTCCAGTCCGGTAAGGTTGCTGCTGCGGCGCGAGCGGCTGCGGGATGAGGAGCCGCCGCCGGAGGCCGCGTCATCCTCCACCATCGTGGCGCGGTCGGAGAGCTGATCCATCCGGTCCAGGGCACGGTCGATGTCGCCGGCGGGGTCGCCGTCCTCCTCTTCGGGAGGATTGTAGACGACCATGTCGTTGAAGACCTGCTCCAGGCTGGCGGCGATGTCCTCGGCCCGGGGGTAGACCACGGTGACGGTCTCGACAAACTTATGGCCGTCGCGTGCGGCGTTGCCGACGTATTCTTCCAGGGTTTCCACGGTGATGAGGCCGCTGTCGGGGTCCTCGCGGAACCAGAGACCGTGGGCGCGGCAGAGGGCCTTGAGGGCGTCCATGCAGGCGATGCCGCGCAGATAGGCCCGGACGCTCACGCGCTTGGCGGCGTCGGTCACGACAATCTGGCGGCCCCAGGCCTCGGAGAGGATCCACATGGCGTATTCCGCGGAGGCATCGCGGACCATGAGAGAGGTCAGGCGGGACTCCGCGGCGGGCGCCTCCGAAGCGGGCGCCTCCGAAGCGGGGGCCGCCGGGGCGGAGGAGGCGACGGCGGCGAGCAGCGGGCAGAAGAGGGAGAGAAGAAGCGGAAGGGAGCGGTTCATCGGGCGGGTCCTCGGCAGTTTACCAACGCAGAATCAGGGTTTCGTCCGGGCGGTTCTTGGCGTGGTAGATTTCCAGGTAGGTGGGCGCAATGGTTTTGACGTAAAGATAGAAGGTGTAGCGGTCTTCGGAGGCGGCCGCGGTCCGTGAGGCGGCCTGTTTCCGGCCGCCGTCTCGGAGGACGCGGACCTGGTCGCCCTCGCGGACGAGGGTCGGCTCTTCCTCCTCGCTCATGCGGATCAGGGCGGAGGGGGCGGTGCCGTCGCCCTCCGGGACGGCGATGGCCAGGATGCGGAACCCCGCGGGGATGTCTCCGAGGGCGGTCCGCACCAGGCCGGTACCGGGCATCTCGGGGTCGCCGGTGTCGCCCGTGCGGGGGGTGAAGGGGTCGACCAGGCCCGTCTCGGGGTTGCCGTCGGCATCGCGGAGGGGCTGCGGCGGCCCGGAGAGGGGAAGTGCGGCGCCCAGCGGGGCCAGCGGGCCGAGCGCAAGCATCAGGGCAAGAGAGAAGCGGTTCATGCGGATTCCTTTCGGGTTATGCGGCGGCGGCGTTCATAGCCGCCATGCCCATGAAGAAGGCGATGTAGACGTAGGCCACCATGCCGCCGACGACGATGACCAGGGCGGGCTCGACCAGTTTGCCGAGCAGGTCCAGACGGCGGGCGAGCTCCTGCGCATAGTGTTCGCCTACGTAGCGCAGGCCCTCGGCCATGCTGCCGGAGCTCTCGCCGACGCGGACAAGCGCCCGCGTGAGGGGGGCGAGGCGCCCCAGCGCGGTCGCGCCGAAGCTCTCGGAGAGAGGCTTCCCGGCGAGAACCCCTTCGCGGGCGAGCGCGACCTGGCTCCGGTAAAAGGCGTTGGTCAGCGTGCCGCGGATGAGGGCAAGGGATTCGACGACGGAGATGCCGCTGTCGAGGAGAATGGAGAGGGTGTTGCCGAAGAGCGCATTGCCGGCGAAGCGGCCGACCTTGCCGAAGAGCGGGAGCGCCAGCAGGATCCGGTCCGCGGCGACATTGATTCCCGGCAGCTTCCGGAGGACGGCGACGGCCGCCGCGGCGGCAAGGGGTCCGAGGATCAGCCAGTACCCGTAGGCCTGAACCCAGGCGCTGACATCCAGCAGCGAACGGGTGACGGGGGGCAGGCGCGAGGGATCGCCCATGACCGAGACGATTTGGGGGATGGCCACGGTGCTGACGTAGTAGCCCACGCCCAGCCCCATGAGCACGACGATGGCCGGATAGGTCAGGGCCCGGACGGTTTCGCTGCGCAGGCGGCGGCGCTGCTCCATCAGACTCACGGCGTAGCCGAACATCCGGGGGAGTGCGCCGTTGGCCTCGCCGACGCCGATCAGCCCGAGATAGAGCCCGCCGACCCACGGCATGGCCGTACGCATGGCCTTGGTGAGCGAGGCGCCGCCGCGGACCGCCTGGGCGGTTTCGGCAAGCGCCTGGGCGAGGTAGCCCTTGGAGAGGGAGGCTACGGTCTCGAGGGACTCGACGGCCGCGACGTCGCCGCGCAGCAGGACGGCCATCTGCGTGAAGGCCTGCTCCACAGCGGCCCGGCCCACAAACCAGGGCGTGACGGCCCGCTCCAGCGCCGAACGCCGGCGCATCCGGCGTCCCGGCGCGTGCGCCGGACGCACGGCCATGGGCAGGATGCCCTGCGTGCGGAGCCAGGCGCGGAGGGCGGCTTCGTCCTCGGCTTCGTGCGTGCCGGAGACTCTGCGCCCGGCGGAGACGCCGGTGTATCGGAACCACGCACTCATAGCATCAGCAGCCCGCTGTCAATCACATCGGCGATTTCCGCGAGCGTCGTCTCGCCCGCCAGGACGCGCCGGAGTCCGTCGCCGCGCAGGGTCCATTCGGCGGGCCGGCTTCGGAGGAGGGCGTCGAGGCGGTCGCTTCCGCGGGTGTCCATCAGGGCCGCGCGCACCGCGTCGTCCACCGCGAGCATTTCGTAGACGGCGGTCCGTCCGGCATATCCGGTCATGCCGCAGTAGGCGCAGCCTTTTGCGCGCGGCACCTGCGGCGGGGCCTTGGGGTCCCATCCGCAGGCGCGGCACTCCTCGGGGGTGGCGGGCTCCCAGGCCATGCAGGCCGGGCAGGGACGGCGGACGAGGCGCTGGGCCATGGCCAGCCGGAGGGTGGCGGCCACGAGATAGGGCGGCACGCCCAGGTCGGTGAGGCGGGTGAGGATGGCCGGGGCGCTGTTGGTATGCAGGGTGGTCAGCACCAGATGCCCGGTAAGGGCCGAACGCAGGGCCGTGGTGGCCGTCTCGCCGTCGCGCACCTCGCCGACCATCACCACGTCGGGGTCATGGCGGAGCACGCTGCGCAGGGCCTTGGCGAAGCTGACGCGCTCCTGCCGGCTGTCCACGCGGATCTGCGTGACGCCGTCGACGGGTTTCTCCACGGGGTCTTCGATGCTGACCAGGTGCCGTGTGTCGGGGGCGGCCAGGGCGCGCAGCGCGGCATAGAGCGTGGTCGTCTTGCCGCTGCCGGTGGGGCCGGAGATGATGATGACGCCGTTGGGCGCGCGGAGGGCGCGGCGGAAGGTGCGGTCCTGCTCCGGGTTCATGCCCAGATCCTCCAGACGCTCCAGCTGCGGCGCGGAGCCGGAACGGCTCAGGATGCGCAGCGTGACGTGTTCGCCGTGAATGGTCGGGACGGTGGCGACGCGGAGCGCCACGCTGCTGCCGTCAAGCACGGTGTCGATGTTGCCGTCCTGCGGGGCGCGCTTCTCGGCAATGTCGAGCTTGGCCAGGACCTTGATGTAGGAGACAAACTCCGCGGCGGCCTCGGGCGGCTCGCGCCGGTCGGTCTCCAGGCGGCCGTCGATGCGCAGGCGGATGCGCGATCCCCCGGCGTCGGGGGAGACATGGATGTCCGAGGCGTTCCGCGCGAGGGCCCGCCGCAGCATATAGGCGAAGAGCTCCTCGGGGCGGTCCAGGGTGCCGTTGAGCGCGGCATCGGGATAGTGGGTCCGCAGGGCCGCCGGAAGGGCGGCGGGATCCTCCGGCTCCACCAGGCGCACGGCGCGCTCCCGGAGCAACCGCTCCAGACGGTCCCGGACGGCGGGATCGGTACGGTCCGCGACGCAGACCGTCAGGGTGCCGTCGTCTCCGACGGAGAGCGGGAGCGCCCCCAGAGAGCGCGCGCTCCGCGCGGGCAGAAGGTCCAGCACCGCCTGCGGCGGGCGGATGCGGTTCAGATCGACGGTCGGAAGTGCGTCACTCATCGCGTGTTCACCTGCAGGGTAAAGGTCATGCGCAGGGCGCTCTCACGGACGTCCGGGTCGCGCGAGACGGAAAATCCGCAGAGGTGGTAGGCCGGTTTGCGGCAGGACTCCTCCACCAGGAAGCGGAACATGTCGCGGAAGTCTCCCTCCACCGTGAAGACGATCGATTCGGTCGCGAAAGGCGGCTTTGCCGGGGCCGCCGCACGGGGTGCGGGCGCGGCTTTGGCGGCGGCCTGGCGCTGCCGGGCGTATTCCGCCTCGGCCGCCTTCATCTGCGCGATTTTCTTCTGGGCATCGCGGAGAAACTCGGCCTGCATCGATTTGTCGAGGCCGGCCGCGACCTGCCGGATGCGGCGCTCGTACTCCGCCGCGGAGGGGGGCGCGGCGTCTGCCTTCGGTCCGGCGGAGCCGGACCTGCCGGAGCGGGCGGCGGCCGGCTGCGCGGCGGCGACGGAGACGGTGCTGGCGACGATGCGCAGGCGGTGCCGGGTCAGGGTGCGGTCCAGCGCGTGCTTGGTCTCCAGAACGGCCTCCGGTCCCGTCGGGATCGGGGCGAAGCCGGCCTCTGCGACCTCCTTCCGCAGATCCTCCAGGCGCGTCTTCAGGGCGGCCGTCCGGCGGTCGAGAGAGGCGGGAAGGTCGGGGCTGAGCATCCGGAGTTCCTCCAGATGGGCAGCCTGCCGGGCGCGCTCAGGGGCGTATTCGCGCTCCTGCCTGCGGAGTTCGCCCCGCCACAGAAAGGCCGATACCGTGCCGCAGACGGCCAGGGAGGCCGCGAGCCAGTGCCAGCTGTTAGTTTTTGCAAGAAATCCGAGATTCATGGCTGCTCTCCCAGACGAGTGTAATCCAGCGTGTAGACAAAGCGCAGCTGGGGCATGCCTTCGGCGTCGGCGGCCTTTGTGACGGAGGTCTCGGCCACGCGCAGCCCCTCCTTGGCCGCGAAGTCCAGCAGGGCGGCCTCCAGTCGGACGCCCTCTTCGGAATCGGCAAAGGTGCCCTTGGCCGTCACCCGGCCGCCCGTATCCTCCAGCGACTCCAGCAGCATCGTGGGGCCGGCGTGGCGGCAGAAGAAATAGGCGGCGTGGACATAGGCCGCCAGCGGCCGGCGCCGGTCCGCCAGAAAGCGCTGCAGCGACTCCTCTTCGGCGAGGGCTTTCCGGGCGGCCTCCTCCCGGGCGCGTGCGCTCCGGACGGCCTTCTCCAGCGGCAGATACTGCGCCGCGTCGGCCCGGTAACGCCCGGTGTCGGCGCGCATGCGGGCATCCGCCGCCCATCCGCAGAGGAAGGGGGCCGCCAGCAGGATGACGCACGGCACCGCGATCCAGGCGTGCGAAAAGCGCTTGCGCGGCTCGTAGGGATTTTCGAGCGGCACGCGGCTTCCGGCACGGTTGGGGCGGGCCTCCGCCGTCAGACGGACGGCCTCGGCCAGGAGCGGTTCGCAGGGCGTGGTCAGGACGGATTCGTAGCCGGCGCGCAGCGTCAGCCCCTCGGCCAATACCAGCGCCCCGGCATCGTTGCCCAGGGCAATCATGCGCACGGGCGAGGCCGGCGCGATGCCCCGGACCGCGCGGGTGAAGCGCGCGAGCCATCCGGCGGCGTCGGCCGCGGCATGGCGGAGACCGCCCGAGAGCACCACGGGGAGCTCCGGCTCCGGAGGGACGGCCAGCGTCTGGCTCTGGCTGAGCAGAATCAGCGCCTTCCCGCCCGGGCGGCCGAGGCTCCAGGCGGCCAGGCAGGCCAGCTCCAGCGAGGCGACGCCGCCGAAGCGGAGCCCGGCCGCGGCGGTGCGCTCCGCCAGTGCCAGCACGGTCTCCCCGGCAAAGACGCTTACCAGCGTGGCACTCCCGCGGCCGCCGCCGAGCGAAATGCCCATGCAGAGCAGCGAGGCCGGATCGGCGCCCGACAGGTCGGCGGCCTCCTGGGCCATCAGCGCCTGACGTTCGCTCCTGCGCAGGCCGGCGGGAAGCGCCGCATCCATGCGGCGCAGATCGCCCGAAATCAGATAACGGACGGAACGGCGCGAGACGGCCAGATTGGCCAGCCAATCCGGCGGCGGTGTGTCGGGCGTTCCCGGCCGGGGCTCTTCGGGTGCGTCGGGGCGGATCCATCGGGTGCCGTCATAGAGCAGGACGGCGGGCTTCAATATGCGTTTCGGTCTGGCCATGGCTTCAGGGAGTCGGATAGGCGGTGTGGGGATGCAGGGTGAGAGAAAGGACGTTGACGCCCGGGCGCAGCAGCAGATACTGCGGCGGCGCGGCCAACGCCCCGCCGGCCGCCGTGGAGGCGCAGACGTAGACGGCGCGCAGGCCGTGGGTGAGCCCCTCGGCTGCCGTCAGCGAGTCGGCGTTGGCCGCCGCGTAATACCGGCAGGCCAGCGCGACAGTCGGGTCGCCGGTCTCGGGGACGGTAAATTCCGGCTGCCAGACGAACACATGAAGCTTGGTGACGGCCGCGCCGTCGGAGGTTTTGGCCCGGACGGCCAGCGAGACACCGGGCGCCCCGACGGGAAAGGTCAGGTCGCGGTCCTGCCAGGCCACGGCGGCGCCGGCGGCATCCTCCGTGCGGTCACGGCCGCGGCTCACAAGCGCCGTCAGCAATCCGGAGGCCGCGTCGGTCTCCGCCTCCCAGCGGCCGCCGAAGCCGTCGCGCAGGATCGGCACCGCGACGTTGGGATTGTCCGAAGCCGCCTCCGTGTCCAAGGCGCTGCCTTCGCAGTAAGGTCCCCGCCAGCCGGCCCCCAGGGAAACCTTGGGGAAGCGGTCGGCGAAGTCCTCGAAGGACGTCAGTTCGGCGGCGTCATAAGCCGGCACCGTGGCGGAGGAGGCAAGGTCCGGCGGAAGATCCGAGGTGCGCACGGCATACGCCGGCAGCGCGGCCACCGCCGCGGACGCAACGGGTCGGGGATTGCCCAGCGCGTCCTCCTCGGGCGACTTCCTGAGGAAGGCATTGCCGAAAAGCAGGCAGAGCTCCTCTGCGGAGGCCGGTGCACGGCCGAGGTCGGAGACAAAGCTCAGCCCATCGGCGCGCCGCAGGGCCTCGGCCATGGCTTCGGCGTCGCGGGCGGTGCGTTCGGCGCGGGCGCGTTCGCGGAGGGCCGAGGCTTGCGTGCCGACGGCCACGGCCAGGCCGGCCAGAATGGCCAGAACCACCAAGAGCTCCACCAGGGTCATGCCCCGACGCGACGCTTCACGCATCTTATTGCCTCCAGAGATCAAGATTGAGCAGCTCCACGACATAGAGCCCGGTTGACGGATCGTAGGTCCGCTCCAGGGCCCCCGTGGTCAGGTTCAGCGGATACCCGTACCGCGCGTCGCCGGAATTCCGCTCGCCCATGCGGCGGTTGCCGGTCAGCAGGCCCAGTCCGGTGCGCTCGTCGCCGCTGCCCTCGACCGTGAATGTCTGCCACTTCGCGGGCTCCTCGGCGCAGACCAGAAAGAGACGGCGGTAGACCGGCTCGGCGAGGTCGTCCGCATCGTTGCAGTGTTCGTAGTAGACCACGCGGTAAAGGCCTTCGTGGCGCGTAGCCGGCTGCGGCAGCACGACGCCGGACGACTCGCCGTAAAAATCGCCCGTCTGCGCCGCGACCGTGCCGGCCGAAAGGTAGGGCCCCTGCCATCCTTCGCCCGTCACCGGGTCGAAGCCCCCGAAGACGACGAAGTCGGCGTCCTCCAGGCGCGTGTCGTCCTCCGAGACGGAGGGTTGCAGGAGGGGCCAGAGACCGTAGCGCTCGTAGAACTCGACCATGCCGTAAGTGCGGTCGCCCGTGGTGGGCGTGTCGCCACTTCTGAAGGTGCCCAAGAAGTCGCCCGAGGGGAAAATCTCGGAATCTTTGGGCGCGTGGAGGCCGGCGAGCAGACGGGGCTGGCAGTCGGCGTAAAACCGCGCAAAGGCATCGCGGATGCCGCCCATCTCCCGGACGGTCACCTGCCGCCGGGCCCGCGTCACCAGATCATGCCCGTAGGTGACGGCCACGCCCGCGCCGACCACCGCGACGATGGCGACGACGACGAGCAGTTCAATCAGGGTAAATCCGGCGCGTCCGGAGGAGGGGAAGATCATGGCTGAGGCCCTTGTCTGATACGGATTCAAAAAAGGCCCCGGCGGGAATTGGAGCGGCCCCGCCGGGGCCGGGACTCATCTTATTCAGTCCTTCAGTTTGGATTCGTCACTGATGTAGTTGTCGCGGAGCGCGGCGGCAGAGTAGCCCTGCGGGGAGAGGACGCAGGCCACGGAGGCGCCGTCGCCGGTGTTGGTCATGCTGTTGGTCGCCTGCATCGGGACCTTGATGACCGCCAGGTAGCGGCTGTAGACCGAGGCTTCCTGATCCTGACGCTTGCCGTAGGCCGGATTGTCGAGGCGCACGGCACGGCCGTCATTGATCGAGGCAAAGCGCCCCAGCCCCATCACCACCAGGTAGTATTCCTTGCCGGCGGCAAGCTCTCTGTCGTAATCCTTTGTCGGGTCAGCCACCTGCTCGGGGGTGAGGCCGCAGTTGGAGATGATCTCGGCGGTCAGGTTCATCGGCATCGTGACGGATCCCATCGGCCCCATGGACATGCTGGCACCGCCGCCGGGATAGATGAAGCAGAGTCTGGCGAGAATATCGGCTTCGCTAATGGCCTCTGCCGATTCAATGGCTGCGTTGAGCTGGTCAAGCGAGGTGAATGTTGCGTTCAGGCCACTGCCGGTATCGTTTACAGTCTGGGTTCCAGCCGTTGCGGCGCTTCCGCCTTCCTTCCAGTCCTCACGCAATTTGTCGGCGTTTTCTATCAGGTAATTGGCCTGATCTTTGGTGTAAGGCGTGGCGTCGGAGTCGAGCGTGCAGAGTGTTTTGGAGGTGTCGACGCCGGCACCCATCATGTTGGTGGCGAAGGTCGAGTCGTTGGCGCTTGAGACGGGTTCCTCTTCCGTTCCGACGCGGTGTTTGTAAACGCGGGTGAGGCCGGACGAGGCCAGAACGTCAATAACCTGTTTGGGGGCAGCCTGTGCCATGGCGGTGTATCCCATGGGGCCGCTCAGACCCATGCCGGAGCGAGACATCGGCGTCACGTTGCCCAGCGTGGTGCCGTCAACCTCGTCGGGCATCTGGTGGTACATGTCGCCATTTTCGTCGATCAGGGAGTCGAGGCCGTCGGGGAGTTTGCCGTCATTGATGAAACTCCAGTTGGCAATGGCTTTCTGGATGGTGCCGATGTCCGACATTTCCATGGCGGTCTTGGCCTTGTCGTCCATGTTGCGGTAGGTGACGGCGACGCCGGCGCCGATGACGGCGATGATGGCGACGACGACGAGGAGTTCGATGAGGGTGAAGCCCGCTTTGCGGGGGTTCTTTTTGCCAATATGCATGATAACAGTCCTTGTTGGTTGGGTCAGTGTGCGCCTCACGCGCATCGGTGGGTGTCCGGGATTTCCGGGGGGATTCAGGTTCGGTCCCTTTCCCTCAAAGGGCACCGTGATTCGTGGCAGGAACCGGCCGCGTCGGCGGCCGTGTTCCGAAAATCGACGACGAAGCGCCATTCGCGTCCGCAGCGGACGATGAATTCCTTCTGACGCCGGGTCAGGATGCGCATGTCGAGTTCGAGCCGGCCCCATCCGTCGTGCGTCAGGAGTTCGTCGAGGAGCGCCGAGAGGCGGTGCCGGAGGCGGCGCACGGCCGGGTCGCGGAGGATGTCGCCGCCGTCGGCAGGGGAAGGATCGGGCAGGCCTTCGGACATGGCGTATCCTCAGCGGGAGGCTTTGGCGAAGGCTTCCCGGGCGGCGGCCGCGGCGGCTTTCAGGTCGGCTTCGTCGGGGTGGAGGGCGGCTTTGGCCCAGCGGGCTTCGGCCTCCGGGGTGGGGGAGTGGGGGCCGCCGGCGGGCTGCTTGCGCATCCACGCGATGAGCTTGGGGTCGATGGCGCCCTGGCACCAGACGATGCCGAGCTGCTCGGTCCCTTCGCCGTAGACGGCCGCGGCGCGTTCGGCGCAGGTGCGGGCGTGCTCGGAGTCGGGGTCCGCACCGAGGGTGAAGAAGGTGAAGACCTTCTTGCCGACGATGCGCTTCATGTAGTCGGCGGCTTCGGCGTCGGGACCGCCTTTGTCGACCCAGAAGCCGAGGGCGACAAAGTCGTAGCCGGCGGGGTCCGGGGCCGTCCGGACCGAATGGCAGGCGGTGCCTTCGGGCAGAACGGCGTGGATGGCTTCGGCAACTTTGCGGGTGTTGCCGGTGAGGGTGGAGTAAACAACGAGCGCTTTCATGCGGTCTCCTTATTGGGGGTGAATGTCAGGGTGGAAAGGGGGGCTGCGACGGTGAGGCGGCACTGGGCGACGCGGGCCAGGAGCTCCAGATCGTGGGTGATGAGGAGGACGGTGCCGCCGCCGCGGGCAAAGGCGGCGAGCTCGTCGGCGATGATGCGCATGTTGCGCCCGTCGAGACCGCTGGTGGGTTCGTCCAGGATCAGCAGGGTGGGGCGCTTCATGAGGGCGCAGGCGACGACGAGGCGCTGCTTTTCGCCGCCGGAGAGGGAGTGGGGGTGGCGGTCGGCAAGATGGGTCAGGCCGAAGGTGGCGAGCAGGCGGTCGGCCTGGGCGCCGCGCTCCTCCCGGGGGACGCCGCGCGGGGCGGAGTAGAGAAGTTCGTCCCGGACGGTGCGCATATAGAGCTGGATGTCCATCTGCTGCATGACAAAGGCAGCCTGCTCGCGGATCAGACGCCGGGAGAGGCGAAGCCCGCCGTAGAGGAGCTCTCCCTCCGCGGGGCGCGAGAGGCCGCAGAGGAGCCGGGCCAGCGTGGTCTTGCCGGCACCGTTGGCGCCGACGACGGCGGTGACGGCGCCGCGCGGCAGGCTTGCCGAGAAGTCCCGGAAAATCCAGCGGTGGCGCCTGCCGTAGCGGAAGGAGAGGCCGCGCACCTCGACGGCGGGCAGGCCGAAGTCGGCGGCCTCGGGCAGTTCGGGACGGCCGACGTCGGTGCTCCGAAGCCCCCAGCGCGCGACGTCGGGATGGGCGGCGAGGCTGTCCAGAAGGTCCCTGCCGCCGGGTGTGCGTTTGGTGCTGAGGACGGGGCGCCCGTGCGCGAGGACCAGCAGCCGGTCCAGCACGCCGCGCAGCCAGTAGAGGCGGTGGTCGACGATGACGAGCGTCACGCCGAGGGACTTGAGCCGGAGGCAGAGGGCGGCCAGCTCCTCGGTGGCCTCGGGGGAGAGGTTGGCCGTCGGCTCGTCCATCACGACGAGGTCGGCGCGGGCGGCAATCACGGAGGCGAGGACGGCCTTCTGCTTCTCGCCGGAGGAGAGGCCGAAGACCGAGCGCGCGGCCAGATCGGTCAGGTCGAGCACGCGCAGGGCTTCGCCGACGCGCTCAAGGATTTCCGCGCGGGGGCGGCACTGCCATTCGAGGGTGAGGGCGACCTCTTCCTCGACGGTGGTGGCCATGAACTGCTCGTCGGGATCCTGGAGCACGGTGCCGATGCAGCGCGAGAGGCGCTCCAGCGGCGCGGGGCAGTCTATGCCGCAGACGGTCAGCCGGCCCTCGGGGGTGCCTTTGAAGTGGTTGGGGATGAGGCCGTTGAGCAGGCGCAGGAGGGTCGATTTGCCGCAGCCGCTGGCACCGGTGACGAGCATGGCCTCGCCGCGGCGCAGCCGGAAGGAAACATCCGAAAGGGCAGGTTCCCGGCAGAAGGGATAGCGGTAGGCGAGGTGCTCGGCCTCAATCACGACGGGGGGCTTATTCATGGGGTGCCTCGGATGCGGTTTGGTTCATGGCGGCGGGCCCGTAGGGGACGGCCGGCACCAGGATCTGCCAGACGGTCAGCGCGGCCAGAAGGATGACCGTGGCGGCCGCCACGGCGGCGTCGCGGCGGCCGAAGGAGAGCGTGCGCAGCTGGGAGGGACGCCGGGCGTAGCCGACGCGCTTCATCTCGGCGGCCACGGCCAGATGGTCGGCCATGCGCAGCGTGCGCACCGTCAGCGGCACGGCCGTCAGCCGGAGACTCTGCAGCGGATGGATCAGCGCCGCCCCGAAGCTCACGGAGAAGCCGCGCATCCGGACCGCGTCGCGCAGCCTGCGGATGACATCCACGAATTCCGGCACAAACCGGCAGAAGACCATCAGCGGCAGAAAGATGACGCGCGGCAGCCGGAGGCTCTTCATGGCGCCGACGAAGCGCTGCACCGAGAAGGTCAGGCCAAGGGCAAGCAGGACGTTGAGCGAGGGCACCATGCGCAGGAAGGGCGTGTGGAAATTGCCCAGCATGGCCGGTTTCAGCCGGGCCACCGGGGCCTCCCAGGCCGTACCTGCCACCAGTGCTTCGCCGACGGCAAAGGACCCCCAGACGATGCCCACGGTAAAGAGCATCATCACCCCCACCGCCAGGTAGGCCACCAGCGCCACGCGGTACCTGCGTGCGGAGAGCAGCAGATAGGCCAGCGAGAGCGCCCCCAGCGTCAGGAGCGGCCCTGTGCCGCTGAGGTACACCGCCACCCCGGAGACAAGCAGGGAGACGAAGAGCCGCGTCCGGATGTCCAGCGGATCGGTGCGGCGGGCGTCGGGGTCATACTTCGCGGATGATGCCTGCATGGCGCAGCTCCTTTACGAATTTGGCACCGCAGGGCAGCCCGATGAGGAGGCACCCCAGATAACCGAAGGTGACAATCGCGGCTCCCACGCCGACCATGCCGACGTTTTCGCGCGCCATCAGAAACGAGAGGGCGATGCTGAGTATGCGCCCGAAGGCGTCGTAAACCGCCACGCCCAGCAGCACGGCGCCGATCCTGCGGTAGCCGCCGCAGCAGGCGATCAGCCCGTCGGCCGCCAGCGCCCCCAGCAGATAGAAGGGCAGCGTCCCCACCATGATGCCGCCGGTCATCAGGAAGGAGATGACCTGCGCCACCAGCGTGTAGAGCGCCAGCGTCCCGAATCGGCGCACGCGCGCCAGCATCACCACCAGCAGGGCCGTCGCGATCCCGTTCTTCAGCAGCAGCGTCACCGGGTTCATCCCTCCGCCGAGCAGCGCGACCAGCAGCGAGGCGGCCTTGCCCAGCGCCGTAAAGAGCCCGACGACGATGAGCGACTCGGTGTCCCAATAGAATCCCCCGCGCAGGAGGCCTCCCGGACGGTCATTGCCAACCCCGGCGAGAGACGCGGGGGAGGCCTCCGGCGAGGGGGGAGGAGAGAAAGTGTTAGTTTTGGCTAATGCTTGCATCTGTCGTTTTTCCTGTCGGTTCATGGGCGGTGCGGAATCAGGGGGTTCGCGGGCGGTTTGCGGCGGCCTCGAGGAGGGCTCTGTATTTGCCGCCGCGGGCCATGAGGGCGTCGTGGGAGCCCTGCTCGGCGATGCGCCCGTGCTCGAGATAGCAGATGTGCGAGGCGTGGCGGATGGTGGTGAGCCGGTGGGCGATGATCAGGGTGGTGCGGCCCCTGGAGAGGCGCCCGAGAGCTTCCTGAACGGCTGCCTCGGCGAAGGTGTCAAGGGCACTGGTGGCTTCGTCCAGGATGAGGATGGGCGGATTTTTGAGAAAGAGTCTGGCGATGGCGATGCGCTGGGCCTGTCCGCCGGAGAGGCGCAGGCCGTGTTCGCCCACCGGGGCATCGAGGCCTGCGGGAAGCGAGCGGACGAAGGTCTCCAGATCGGCCTGCGCGAGCGCGGCATAGAGGGCCGCGTCATCGGCGGCGGGGTCGCCCAGCAGGAGATTTTCGCGGATGGTGCCGTCGAAGAGGAAGGGGCGCTGGGCAACGATGCCGATGGCCTCGCGCAGGGCACGCTTGGGAATGGTGGCGGTGTCGCGGCCGTCGAGCAGGATTTTCCCCGCGGTGGGCTCATAGAAGCGGGGAATGAGGGCGGCCAGGGTGCTCTTGCCCGAGCCGCTGGGCCCGACGAGCGCGCAGACGCTGCCGGCAGCGAGGTCGAGGGCCGGAATGTCGAGCACGTCGCGGTCCGTGCCGGGGTAGCGGAAGCGGAGCCCGCGGAAGGCGACGTCGCCGCGGATGTGCGCCGGCGGTTCGGCATCGGCGGCCGCGTCGCATTCGGGCTCCTGCGCGACAAACTCGGCGTAGCGCCGGTAGCCGACCAGCCCCTGCTGGAAGAGGTCGAGCAGGCCGACGATGCGGAGTATCGGCGCGGTCACGTAGCGCGAGTACATGAAGAAGGCGAAGACCTGCGGCAGCGTCGCCGCATCGCAGGCCACCATCCAGGCCCCCAGCGCAATGTACATCAGCGAGTAGCCTTCCAGCAGCAGCTGCGTGCCGGAGAAAAGCGGGGCGTAGAGCGCGGAGACTTTCTCAAAAGAACGGCGGAAGCGCCCGTTGGCCTCGCGGAAGGCCGCACGGGCGCGTTCTTCCCCCGTGTAGCTCTTGATTTCGCGGATGCCCTGGACGGCATTCTCGACATGGGCGGCAAAGGCGGCCGCCTCGGCGCGGTTTTCGCGCCAGGCCGTGTGGATCCGCCGCTGGAAGCATCCGGCAAAGAAGAGGATGAAGGGGATCGGCAGCAGCGTGAGGCCGGCCATGGCCGGATTGACCCAGAACATCACCGCAAAGGCCCCCGCCAGCGTCAGACCGATCTCCAGCATGGCCTCCGGCAGCAGGTGCGCCGTGGAGCCCACCAGCCGCAGGTCGGAGGTGATGCGGCTGAGCACCTCGCCCGTCTTGGTCCTGTCGAAATAGGCAAAGGGCAGCCCCTGCAGGCGGTCAAAGAAATGCCCGCGCAGCGCGGCCTCAATGCGGAAGCCCAGCCACTGCCCGCACAGCGTCCCGCCCCATTCCAGCGCGGCGGCCGCGAGCGCCAGCCCGGCAAAAAGGGCCGCAGCCCAGGCCGTCGCGTGCAGATCCCCCGCCGGCAGATAGACCTGAAAGACCCGCAGCGCCAGCGCCGGAATCGCCAGACGCGCCGCCGCGCGCAGCACGACCGCGGTCAGATCCAGCGTCAGCAGCCGCCGCTGCGCCAGATAATGGCCGCAGAGCGTGCGGAGCGCACCGAAGAACCGTGGGGAATGTGCGGACATGATGACTGATCTTTCCGATGGGGAGAGGGGGATGCCCGGACCTGCCGGGCAGACATTCAGCGGGCAGCCTTTCCGAATCCCGAGAGGATGAAGCCGCAGAGGCGCGAGCAGAGTTTGGGCTGGAAATATTCGCCCATGCGCGTCAGCCGGAAGACGCCGTCCGTGCCGCGTGTCCAGAGGCCGGCCGCAGTCCAGTTTTCGCCCAGCGCGCCGAAATCGGTTTCGGGGAAGTCGGCGGGATTCAGGAAGCTGCGCTCGAGCTGATCGGCGAGGCGGCCCTTCAGCGCCAGGAAAGGCGGGCGCGGCATCACCTGGGCCAACGGTTTGCGTCCGGCCTCGACGGCTTCGCGGTAGGCCTCCGTGTCGGCGGTCTGCATGAAGCCCCAGGAGCCGAGGAAGCCGCCGGCACCGCCGCCGAAGGGGAGAATTTCGGCGCCGGTCTTGGTCCAGTGGTTGTAGCGGTTGCGTTCGTTCCCGTTGCGCCGCCAGTGCGTGCAGGAGAGCTGTTCCCAGCCGTGCGCGGCCAGCCAGTCGGAGGCCCCGGCGTGGCGGCGGATGCGCTCCTCCTCGCTCCAGCCGGAGCCCTCGCGTTCCATTCGGCGGGCCAGGGGCAGGCCGGGGAAGAGTTTCAGCGAGTAGAGATCCACGCCGTCGAGGGGGGACGCCTCGGCGACGGTCCGGATGTTCTCCTCCATCCACTCCTCCTGGGTCTGCCCCGGAAGCCCATAAATCAGATCGGCCACCAGCGCCGTCTCTCCGCCCGCAATCTCACGGACGCGGAAGAGGCGCTCCAGCAGCTCTTCGCGGGACTGACGGCGGCCGAGCGAACGCCGCAGGTCGGTCTGGAAACTCTGGATGCCAAAGGAAAAGCGGTTTGCACCGGCCTCGCAGCAGGCCCGGACGCGTTCGTCGTCGAAGGCATAGAGGCGTCCTTCGACCGTGAATTCGACGTCGGGCGTAAGATTGAAGTGCGCGTAAATGAAGCGAATCAGGCGCCCAAGCGAACGGGCGGAGAGCGCCGTCGGCGTGCCGCCGCCGAAATACACCACCTCAATCGGGGCCGTGAAGACGCCGCGGGAAACCTCGCGCTCCATCTCCCGGATCAGCAGATCGGTGTAAGACTCCAGCGCCTCTTCCGTCGCAGCCTGCCGGTAAAACCCGCAGAACGAACAGCGGCTGATGCAGAACGGCACGTGAACATACAGCATCTGGCGGACTCCCGGCGTCTGCCGGGCTTCGGCCCAGACCGTCTGCGCGTCCGGCGTGCCGGATGATCCGCCCATATCGCCGTGCGGCGGCGTCGCTGCGGATGAGAGGGCAGCGATAACCTCTTCCCTGGTACCGGGCAACAGAAACGGATTCATACGATTCTCGGTTTGCGTTGTCCGATCGCGCGGGTCCCCATGAAGCGGCACCGAGGTGCCTGTTTCATCCGTTTGACCGAATAAAAAACGGCGCTATATTAGACGAGGCTAATGGTAAAGTCAAGAATTATTTTCACGAACTAATACTTTCTTCCTTTTCCGCTTCGACCGGCTGCCGCCCGCCCCTCCGCTCTTCCGGAATAGGGGATGCCTTCAGGCCGCATGAGCGTCAGCGGCCCCAAAGGGCAAGGAGCCCCCGGCTTCCGGCTTCGTGTTGCCTGCCCCGCGCGAAGGACGGACTGAGATTCCGCTTTACTCCGACCGCGGCTCTCCCCACCCGTGACATCGGCACAAGGCCTAGTCGACCTCTTGGGCTATAGCCGTAGCGCTTCTTGGGCTATAGCCGTAGCGCTTCTTGGGCTATAGCCGTAGCATCTCTTGGGCTATAGCCGTAGCGGTCGGACTTTGCCCAACACGATGTTGGGGTTGGCCCGGGATTTGGTTCGTTTTGGGCAGCATCCTTGTCCGTCACGGGTGCCTGCGCGCCGTTGCTTCCCCCGGCGGCGCCGTATCTGCTATAATGGCGGCGAGTGCAAACCCTTACAGGATTGATGATATGAGCAAATCGTACGAATTGGACGGCACGCTGAAGGAAATCATGGAGACCAGGACCTTCGAGAAGAGCGGATTCACGAAGCGTGAATTCGTCGTGACCGACGAGGATGACCGCTATCCGCAGCACATCAAGTTTAACGTGACGCGCAACAACTGCGCCCTTCTGGACCGCTTTGCCGTCGGCGACCGCATCCGCGTGACCTTCTCCATCCGCGGCAATCAGTGGCAGGACCGCTATTTTGTCGACCTGAACGCCTTCAAGCTCGAAAAGCTCGATGTCGACGGGTCCACCAGCGAGCCGATTCCGCAGCCTGACGAGACCTTTGTCGCCGATACCATCAACGATGAAGACATGCCCTTCTGAGGCATCCTCGCCGATGACGCTGGGGCGGCTCCTGGAGGCAGGGGCCGCCTATCTGTGCCGTCACGGCTTCGACGGCGCCGAGGCACGCTGTCAGAGCGGCATTCTGATTGCCGAGGCGACGGGGGTGCCGGCGCTGCGTCTGGCGACGGCGGGAGACCGGGCCGCCACGGCGGCCCAGGTGGAGCGGCTGCGGCAGGAATTCCGGCGCGTGGCCTTCGGCGAGCCGATTCAGTATGTCGTCGGGCATTGGCCCTTTCATGACATTGAGCTCAAAACCGACGCCCGGGCACTGATTCCGCGGCCCGAGACCGAAGAGCTTGTCGGGCTGGTGCTCCGTTCGCCGCAGTGGGCGCAGGCCCGCGACATAGCCGACATCGGCACCGGCACGGGGGCGATCGTCCTGGCGCTGGCCCATGCCGCGCGCGGCACCCCGAAATCCTTCACGGCGGTCGATCTCTCGCCGGAGGCTCTCGCGCTGGCCCGCGAAAACGCCGCCGCGCTGGATCTGCGGGTGCGTTTTCTGCAGGGGGAGGGCTGTGCGCCTCTGGCGCCCGGGAGCACGGACATTCTGGTCTCCAATCCGCCTTACATAGCCTCCCGCACCGTGGACACGCTCGACCCCCGGGTCCGCGACCATGAGCCGCGCCTGGCGCTTGACGGCGGGGAGGACGGCCTCGATGCGGTGCGTTCCATTCTGCTCGGGGCCACGCAGGTGCTGCGGCCGGGAGGACGGATTTTCTTCGAAATCGGCGACGAGCAGGGACTCTCCGTCCAGCGTCTGCTGGAACGGGCCGGCTATACCGATGTCGGCCTCGGTCGCGATGCCGCCGGGCATGACCGCTTCGCCTGGGGCACGCTGCTGTGAAGCCCTGTCCGCTGCCCGTCGCGCGGGACCGCGAACGTCTGGCGCGGCAGATTGCCGGGGCGCTGCCCGGGCTGCGGGCCCAAACGTCGCCTCCGTGCCGCCACCCGGAGGTGACGCTGCTGATGTATTGGTTTCCTCCGGACGGAAGTTTCGACCCGTGCGAGCATGCCATCCGCCGCACGTGGGCCGTTTTGGGCCGTCTGCCGACGGTCTTGGTCATGGACCGGCCGGGCGAAGCTGCCAAGCGCTTCGCCCGGGAGACGGGATGCGTGATTCAGACCGAACCGTCTCTTCGGCCCGGAGACATCCGTACGATGAGCGCGGACTGCTGCCTGCGGCTGGCAGACCGCTTCGCCACGCGCCATGTGCTGATCGTACAGGATGACGGATGGCCGCTTTTGGACAAGCTGGACGATTTTCTGGGATACGATTATGTCGGCGCCCCGAATGTCCGACCCGGACTGCGGGCGGCACTTGCCGACCGCCTGGGGCTTACGGTGCTCAACGGCGGCTTCTCCCTCCGCTCGCATGCGCTCTGCCGGGCCGTGGCGGCATTGTGCCGCCGCCGTCCGCCGCGGCCCGAAATCCCGGAGGACCGTATCTACTGCAGACGGGCTTGGCGGCGGCGGTTCCGTTTTCCCCCGGCAGCGGCGGCACGCCGCTTTTCGGAGGATATCCTTGACGGGGGGCTGCTGCCGCCGCCCGACAGCCGGCCGATGGGGTTTCACCGGGCCTCGACCCTGCTGAGCGGCGCACCGCCGAAACTGACGGTCGTGACGGCCGTACGGGACCGGGCGTGCTATGAACGCTGCGTCCGCTCCAATCCCCATCTGGCCGGGGCCCGTTTTGTGGCCTACGACAATGCGGCCGACAACCGGCCTGTTCCGGAACGTTACAATCAGTTTCTCGAGGCCCTGCCGCCCGACACGGAATGGATTCTCTTCGCCCATGAGGATTTTGAGGTGCTGGAGGATCCGCGCCCGCTGCTGCGCTGGAGGGCGCCGTGGTTTCCGTACGGCCTGATCGGTACGCGCCGTGTGGCGGGATGCTTCATCCTGCCTTTCGGGGCGCTGAGCGATTCGGACCGCGACGGCGGCCGCCGCACGCTCCACCGGCCGCTGCCCTGGCTGCCGGCGCTGACGGGGGGCAGTATGGTCGATGCATTCGACTGCTGCGGCTTCTTTGTCCATGCCGAGCTGTTCAGACAGTGGCCGCTGCGCTTTGACATACGCTTCCCTTGGGATCTGTACGCGGAGGATTTCTGCTTCGCCTATCAGCGGCAGACGGGGCACTGCGCGCGGCTGCTGCCGCTGAGGGCGCACCACTGGTCGCGCGGCGATACGGGTACGGAGCATTTCCGCTGCGCACTGGCGGCGCTCAATGCCAAATATGCGGAGGCTTTCTTTGCCGGCGGCACCTGTACGGCCTATGTCGGCGGGCGTCCGCCCCTGCGCTTCCGTCTCTGGAGGCGTCTGGTCCGTTTGCTGATGCCGATGCGGCGCTCCTGACGCCCGCACCGGCGGCGTCCCGGCACGAAAAAAGGCCCCACGGGATTCCGTGGGGCCTTTTTCGTGCGCCGTTCCGGGCCTCAGAGCGTCTGAAGCGTGTCCTCGGCGACACGGATGTCGTAGGCATCGAGCGGCTTAAGCTCGTCGGAGGCGGCTTCGAGGGGGCGGCGGAAATTTTCCAGTGCGTCGGCCGCGGCACCGCGGTCTCCCTTGGCGACGGCAATCCAGAAGTCGACCATGAAGAGGTGCGAATCGTCCCCTCCGGGGAGCCCTCTGGACTTGGAGAGCGCGTTTTTGGCGCCTTCGAGATCGCCGCAGCGGGCCTGGGCGAGGGCGAGCGTGCCCCAGGTGGCGTAGCTGCGCGGAGCCAGACGGACGGCGCGAAGCGCGACGTCCTTGGCCAGAGCGGTGTCGTCGGTGCGGGAGAGGGCGTCGGCATAATTGTTGATCAGGTCGACGGTCGGATTCTCGTTGCCCTCGACGGCGGCCTTCAGATATTTGATGGCGGCCTCGATGTGGGCATCCTCGAGACGTTGGGAGCCGACGATGAAGTTGGCGTAGCCGTGGGTCGGTTCGTCGCGGAGAATGGCCAGGGCGTCAACTTCCGCGGCGGTCTTGTCCTCCAGACGGCGGTCGATATTGAGAATAATCTCCAGGATGCCGCGGACGTTGGGACGGATGGCGTAGGCACGGCGGTAGTGCTTGCGGGCATCGTCCCAGAGCTTGCTGCCCTCGGTGAGCTTGTTTTCGGAGAGGGACTGCTTGCCGTCGCGTTCGGCCTTGACGGCCTCTTCGTCCGTCAGCCGGGCACGCTCCTGGGTAATGCGGCCCTGAAGGACGTGGTAGAAGTAGATGTCGCGGTCACGGGCCTTGCGGCGGATGTTCTCCAGGATGAAGCCGCCCGCGTCGGCAAGGTTGCCCTGTTCGACACGGAGCATGCCGAGCATGGCCCAGCCGACCACGGAGTCGGGATTCTTGGTGGTATAGGAGGAGATGGCCTTGTTGGCGCCCTCAAGGTCGCCGCGGGCCATCAGATAGGCCGCCTGGTCCAGCTCCATGGACTCGGCGTCTGCGCCGGCGGCCTCGGCCTTGGATATCCACTGGCCGGCTTCGCCGACGTCACCGGACTGGATGGCCAGGCGGGCGAGGCCGCGCATGGCGTCGACGTTGGAGGGATCGGCCTGGACGGCGGCGAGATAGCTCTCGGCGGAGCGGCGGGTCTGGCCCTGGAGTTCGTAGACGGCTGCGGTCACGGCCTGAACGGCGGAGCTGCGGGGGTCGTTGGGGTCAAGACCGGTCTGGGCGTTGCGCAGGCCGGCGAGAATGGTCTCGGGGGCTGCGTTGACGGCCCATTCCCAGCCCATCTGGACGAAGAGATCGTAGTTGCGGATAAATCCGTAATATTGGCCGACGCCGTTGAGATCGTATTTGACGGGATTTTTGGTGCGCTCGGAGATGAAGTCCTCAAAGGCCTTCATAATCTCGATCTTGCGCTCGGGAATCTGGCCGCGGCGGACGCAGATGTCGTAGAGGTTGAGGAGGGCGGAGATGTTTTCCTTCTCGATCTGGGAGGCCTCGAGGTAGCATTCGGCGGCCTCTTTGAGGCGGCCGCGGTCATCGAGCCAGGCGCCGAGATTGTTGGTCATGTAGGCCAGATGGTGGCGGATGTTGCGGGCCGTCTGGGCGGAGATATCCCACCAGACCGTGACGTCTGGCGTCTCCTCGGCGAGAGAGGCCCAGGCTTCGCGGAAAGCTTTCATCGGGGCCATGATGTCGTAGTCGATCTCGCCGGATTCCGGCGCGCCGACATAGAGCGGGCCGACGGCGGCGGGCTGGAGGCGGGCCGCGTGCCAGAGCTGGGGCTGGTCAAAGACGGCGGCGATGGTGCCGACATTGGCCTGGGAGGCGAAGAAGTCCTGGACGAAGACGGGGAAGCTGTAGTCGAGGAGATGGTTCAGACGGAGGCGGTCGGCCGATTCGAGCAGCGGATCTTCGCGCAGCCGGACGTGAAGGTCGGCGATGTAGGCTTTGTCATAGGCCTTGTTCATCGAGATCAGCGTCAGCGGCGTGCCGGAACGGTAGGCTGCGAGCAGCAGCTGGTCGTCTACCCAGTAGGACCCGAGGACAAACGGACGGTTGGCCGCGGGGCCGTCGGCGTCAGGGGCGACGCGGTCGACGATGTACTGCGCGAAGCGGTCCGGCAGGGCACGGTCGACGGAGGCGAAGAGGCGGATGTGGCGGACCTCGGCGGCAATGACGGCGAGGACGCAGAGCGGGAAGAGGAAGAATGCCGCGACGCGCAGGGCCTTGACGCGGGCCGGCATGCGGTGGCGGTCACGTTCCTCGTCAAGATTCGGATTGCGGGCGAAGAGCTGGGTGCCCCAGCCGACGGTCAGCATGGCAAAGGCAATAACCGTAACCCAAAGCGTGGCCACGGGCATCCGGCCGATGTGCAGCCAGGTGCGCATCGGGGAGAGGCGGACCATCCAGACGAGGCCAACCCCGACGGCGGTCATGGCCAGAGCCGTAACCAAGAGGCCCCACTTGCGGTCGTTGTTGATCAGGCGGCGGGCCGTGATCCAGGCCATCAGAGCCCAGCCGATGCTGAGGCCGATGTCAAGAATCCATCGCGGGGAGAGCAGTCCGGCGAGAACGCCCAGATGATTGCGCAGGACGGCTGCCTCAGTCTCCCAGATGCCGGCGGGCGAGAAGGCCGAGCCGAAGCGGGCGGCATTGACCGAGAGCATGACCGCCGCACCGACAACCACGGAAACGAACCAGAGGGGAAGGTTGCGGACATTGTGATCCCAGAGCCGCCACTCCATGGCGACCGCCCGCAGGAAGAAGAGCGGCAGGAAGGCCAGGGCCCAGGGCGATTCGATGATGGCGACGCCCAGCACGAGGCCAAAGAGAATCATGCCGCGGCGGTGGCCGCCGCCCTGTGCGTAGAAGTTCTGCAGGACGGCGCAGAGCGGAAGCCAGAGGAAGGCCCAGACGACGGTTGTGAAGCCGGCCGTCATGTAGAGCCCCGGCAGCAGACCGATCAGCAGCAGACAGGCGAGATTGGAGGCCAGGGCCGCGGTGAACGTACGCTTGGCCACCACGGAATCGTCATCGGCCGCCTCGGAGGTCCAGAAGTGGACCATCGCGTAGGTAATCATGGCCAGCACGCCCATCAGGGCGGCGCCCAAGAGGTTCAGCGCACGGATCGAGGGCGACGCGCCGAGCAGGAGACTCTTTATTCCCCACAGAATCGGGTAGGCCTCGGTTTCGCCCGGGATGGCGCCGGAGAAGACGCCGACGCTGCGGGCATTTTCGCCGGGCATGGCGTAGTCGCCGGTCAGGAAGGCGCCCAGCGCAAAGGCCACGACACCCCACAGCAGGGCATTGAGCGAGAGGATGACCCGCGTTTTGACGGAGAGACGGTCCGCAAAGGGGCGTGAACAGAAGAAGTCCAGCAGGGTTCTGAGCATAATCTTAATCCTTGGGGCTTGGGCGCTCGGCGCGCCGGATGCGGACAGTCTAGCAAAAAACATCCGGCGGAACCGTGCCGCCCCGCATCGGGCGGCGGTCCGCCGGCCGGCCGGAGGCCGTTTATTCGGCGGTCGGCCCGTCGGTGTCGGCGTCGTCGTCGTCCGAAGCGCAGGCCGTTACCGAGCAGAAAGGCTCAAGCGAGGCAAAGAGGTTTTCGCAAATATCGGGCGTTACCGTAAGGCTGAGCGAGGCGACCTCTTCCTTGGAATCCACGCGGATGGACTGCAGAAGGTCCATCAGGGCGCTTTCGGGGGGGAGGTGCTGCGAGAGACTCATCAGGGCCATCATCTTGAATCCGATGAGACGGTCGCGCAGGGCCGTGGCGGTGGCCGAGTCGGCAACTTTGACCGTCAGGTCCATAGGGCAGACCGCGTCGCGGTTGACGGTGCCGGAGAAGGTCACAACGGAGAGAGCCGGCAGCTCGGGTACGACGCCGGTGACGGCGGCCATGTCCTCCGGCTTCACAAAGCGCTTCACGAGCCCGCCGACATCGGCGAGCACGGAGCGCGTCGTGCTGACCGCATCGCCGCCCTTCGGGAGAACGAAGGCGGTCGTCAGGGGGCTGTCTTTCGCCAGGGCCGAGCCGGTCCCGGCATAGAGCGCGTCGGCTGCGGCCGTGGCATCGGGGGTGGCGAGCATAATGAGCGTCCCCTCGGAGCGGTAGGCCAGCGTCGGTTTTTCTTCTCCGGGACTGGCAATCAGGGTCCAGCCGTCACGTTCGGTGAGGCTGATTTTCTCATCCGAGGCAGCGTTGGCCTTTTTGAGGGCAGCCGTGATTTTGTCGGCGGTCATGTCGCGGGTTTCGGCGAAAGCAATCAGGCGCGGCATGGCATCGGCCGGGAACGTGACGGAGAGGACCTGGGAGCGGTACTGGTCGGGATCGCGGAAGCCGAGCTCCTCAATCAGTACGTCGAGCGTCTCGGCGTCTTGGGCGTCCATGCCCAAAAATTTCCGTTGGATGGTCGTGTAGCGGTCCGTGACAGCCTTGACGGTCTCGGCGTCAGCGAGAGTCTGGCTGACGACGACGAGGTCGGCGTCGGCCGGAACCCATGCCGGGGTCGGGGCTGCGGTGAGGGTAAGGGCGGCGGCAAGGCCGCAGAAGAACAGAGTTTGTTTCATGGGAGTTTCCTTTCGGTGTTTGCTAAATCGCTGTAGGAGTACTTCAGCGCCGGGGCGGGCGCCTGGCCACGGCTCTGAGCAGGGCCGATTCGATGATGTCCCAGGCGTCCTGCGCCGAAGCGTCGACCATGCGAAAACGCATTCCGGCGACGTAGTGACGGGCCGCGCGGAGTTCGTTGAGGGTGTAGCGCGAGGCGGCCTGGACGGCGCGCCTGAGGGCCCGGCCGTTCATGCGGGCGAGGCGCTCGGGGAGGGTCTCGGCGGGGACGTTCCAGGAGGTCCCGGAGAGGAGGCCGCGCTGGAGGGCGTCGCGGAGGGCGCAGAGGTCGTTGAAGGTGTTGAGAGCGCAGGCGGCAGCCAGGAAGGCC
Source organism: uncultured Kiritimatiellota bacterium (assembly GCA_944391065.1). Lineage (GTDB taxonomy): Bacteria > Verrucomicrobiota > Kiritimatiellia > RFP12 > DVOR01 > Spyradenecus. Next base: position 39,762 of record CALXSH010000003.1, read on the forward strand.
GCGTTCCTGTCGGTCCGCAGGCGGGCGACGAGACGCGAGACCGCGGCGCTGTCACGGTTCATCAGGGCGTCGACGAGGTCGAAGGGGTCGGCCGAGGCGTAAAACCCCGTGACGGCCAGGACGTCGGCCTCGGTGGCGGGGCGCTCCTCACCGATGTAGGTGCGGAGCTTCTCGAGTTCGGAGAGGATGGTGCGCGAATCGTTGCCGACCCGCCCGGCGAAAAGCGTCTTGACGGGCGGAGGCATGGAGAGGCCGACGCGGGGCAACAGGGCCTCGAGCCGTTCGAGGGCGGCCTCGGCCATCTGGTAGGAGCGGACCTCTTTGCCGCAGTCTACGATCTGCCCGGCCGCGGCGAGCCACTTGGCGAAACGGGTATTGCGCGGGAGGGATTCGGCGGTGATGACGAGGGTGTGGCCGTCGGGCAGGGGCACGCGCTGGAGCATCTCGCAGAAGGCCGCGACGGCCTCCTTGGCGGCCTGCGATTCGGCGGCGCGTCCCGTGGAGCCGGGGAGGAAATTGGCGTCGCGCAGCCAGACGACCTTGTTGCCGCCGAAAAGCCCGTCGGTGAAGAGGCCCTCGCGGAGGGCATCAACCGCGGCGAGCACATCGTCGGCTTTGGAACAGACGCCGTTGACGGTTTCCAGACCGAAGTCCCGCGATTCGGGCGGGACTTCCTTGGCGATGACCTCACGGGCCCCTTCGGTCCGGAGGAATTCGTCGTGTCCGACAAAGGCGCGAATCATGCGGTCCTCAGAGAATCTTCATGCGCGGGAGGTCCTGAATGTCGACGGTGCCGACAAGGCGGCCGTCGTCATCCACGACCGGGAGGTCGTCGACCTTGTGGGTCTCGAAGACGTTGAGCACCTCGACGGCCAGAGCCCCGAGACGGATGCTGATCGGATTACGGACCATGACGTCGGTGAGGAGACGGTCCATCGGCACGGAATCGGAGGTGGTGAGGATACGGCGGAGGTCGCCGTCAGTGAAGATGCCGAGGAGTTTGCCGTCGGGGGCGGTGACGCAGGCGCAGCCGGACTTGGCCGTCGTCATGGCGAGCACGGCGTCGCGGACGGTGGCCTGTTCGTTGAGGGCGACCAGGCGTTCGCCGGTGCGCATGATGTCCTTTACGCGGAAAAGCAACGCACGGCCGATGGCGCCGGCCGGGTGGAGGAGGGCGAAGTTTTCCTTCTTGAAGCCGCGGGCCTCAAGGAGCACCATGGCCAGGGCGTCGCCAAGGGCGAGGGTGGCGGTGGTGGAGGTCGTGGGGGCCATGTTGAAGGGGCAGGCCTCGCGGCCGCAGTCAATGAGGTAGACCCAGTCGCTGTCGCGGGCCAGGGAGGAGTCGGCCTTGCCCGTCATGCCGATGACCTTCACGCCGAGGCGGCGCAGGGAGGGAATCAGACGGATGACCTCGTCGGACTCGCCGGAATAGCTGATGGCCAGGACGATGTCATTGGGCGTGACCATGCCGAGGTCGCCGTGCATGGCCTGGACGGGATTGAGCAGCATCGAGGTCGACCCGGTGCTGGCCATCGTGGCGGAAATCTTCTCGCCGATGTGGATATTTTTGCCGATGCCGGTGACGACAATTTTGCCGCCCTTCTCCAGCGTGGACAGCATGGCGTCGACAATCTCGCAGAAGGTGGCGTCCAAGGCCTTGTCGGCGCGGGTGAGGCCGCTGATTTCGGTGGCAATCACTTCATGGGCGCGGTTCAGCATTTCTTCGTGGGTCATTTCACATCCTCGCTTTCGGATTCCGAAGGGACGGCCGGGCCGAGGAAGGCTTCGTTGAGACGCTCACGGAGCTCGGCACAGCAGGGGTCGGAAAGGATTTTCCCGGTCAGGGTTTCGAGACGGTCGAGCAGGTCCTCGTCAATCACGTGCTCAATGCGGCAGGCGATGCCGGAGGCACGCTCGGGGCCCAAGGCCAGCACGTCGCTCAGAAAGGCCGTCAGCAGACGGTGGCGGCGGATGACGCGGGCTGCCTCCCGAGCGCCGAGGGGCGTGAGCGTGACGGGACGGTTGGGTTCGTACTCGACATACCCGTTGTCGCAGAGCAGGGAGAGGGCGTTGGAGACAGAAGGCATCTTGATGCGGAGGCGGCCGGCAATGTCACGCGTGTGGGCGTGATGGTGCGGGTCCTCATCGATGAGCGTCTGGATGGTCTCGAGATAGTCCTCCATGCTCTCGGTCAGGGCGAAGTGCTTGCGGACCACGCGGCCCGCACCTTTGCGCTTCCTCTTTTTGGGGTCGGTCGTCATAGCGTGCGATTATATCATAGTGAGACGGAAATCAGGGGGCCGCGGGCACCTGCAGGGCACGCGTGAGGGCTTCCAGACGCTCCGGGGTCAGTTCCTCGTGGGAGAAGAGACAGAAGCCCTGCGGATTGGCGCTCAGCAGGCGGGGCAGGAAGGCTTCCAGACCGTCCGCTTCGAAGTCGGGCAGGTGTAGCCCGGGGTAGATCGGGAAACGGCCGTTCACGGCCTCGCGGGCCTCGGTGACACAATCGAGAATCCAGTCCTCGTCCTCATTGTAAAAGGAGGCGTAGGTCATGGGGAAGGCGAAGTCGAGGTCAAATCGCGACCAATCCTGCCGCACCATCTCCGCGGCAAGGCGCGGGGTGGGGAAGACGGCGGCCCCGCAGGGTTTGCCCGCCGCGCGGGCCGCGCCGGCGATGCCGTTGGCGGTCTCGGCCACGGCCCGAAGACGCGCCTCGCGCCAGGCGGGGGCGTCCGGATCGGGGTTGCCGCCGAAGGCCGACACGCAGCGTTCGCAATAGCAGAAGTCGTAAGGCGGCAACGTCTCGCTCATGTCGAGGCCGTAGGTCTCCCAGAGGGCGACGGGCAGAACGACGTCAGGCAGGCGGATGTAGTCCATCTGCACCGCGTCGGTCTCGGGCCCCGTCGGAACGCGGCCGCAAAGATAGTCCCGTACCTCCGTGGACGAGGGACAGAGGAACTGGTAGTAGGGCACGAAGGGCCTGTCCTCGGGACGGAAACAACTCTTGCCCTCGGCGCTGACGGCGTACCAGTCGGCGTGGGTAAGGGCTTCGGCGTCGTCGGGGCGGTTGAGCGTCCACATCCAGGCGATGGCTTCCAATCCGGCCTCCTTGGCCCATCGCAGCACGCGCGCACGGTTGGCGTCGGTGCCGTCGACGACGAGGGCCGTGATGCCGGCGGCCTTCCAGCGCCGCACATCTGCGGGTTTCAGCCTGGCGTCATTGCCGTGGACCCAGAGCCCGACGAAGGGCGGAAAGGCCTCGGGCGTGCCGACGGTTTTGTCGGAGAAGCGGACGCGCCCCCACTGTTCGGGGGCATGGATGGTCACTTGGCGGGTCGGAGCCCAAACGGTATTGACTTCGCTGTAACTCGGTTCGCCATAGGCTGCGCCGGTCGGATGGTCGACGCGGGAGAAGTTGAACCGCATCTCCGTGCCGGGCGCCGGCGGGGCTCCGCGGCGGGGAAGTTCGCCGTGATGGGTGAGCGACTCCCAGGGCCAGGCGATTTCAACCGTCCAGGAGGTGTCGGTGTCACGGTCGTCATTGAGCGTGCCCTGCAGGGTCACGGCGTGACGGAGCTTCTTGATGTCCCAGTCGTGAAAGGCGATGCAGGCTTTGCCGTCACGGTAGGGCGCCGTCAGCATCAGATCCCAGACGGTGTTGAGGGCGTTGATCTCAAGCTCCAGGTAGTTTTTGCCCGTGCAGGTCGGGTCGATGAAGATTTCGAAGTCGTCGTCGTGATAGATGATGCTGTCGCGTTCGGTCTGCCGCGCCCGCAGATGGGAGGTCGGCAGCACGGCGCCGAAATAGAGGTACGTGTCGTCGTAGGTCATCTTCAGCCGAACCGTGTAGTCCGACGGCCCGCCGCTCAGATTGCGGAAGGGGGAGAGTTCGGCGGCTTTGCCCCAGACCGGTTCATTCAGCGCGCCGTCAACGACAATCGGCCCGTCGGCCCGTTGGCAGAGATAGGTCGGTACGGCAGAGGCGGTTCCGAGGGCCAGGAGACCCAGGCAGAGCGGCAGAAAGCGGTCCATGTCAGGCAGTCCTCAGATTACTCAGGGTCCAGCGGATGTCGCGCAGCAGCATCTCCGAGAGCGTATGCGTGCGTATGGCCTCGGGCATGACGAAGTGGGCGTAGGTCTCAATCTCCAGCGGCCATCCGCCGGCGCGGAGATAACGCCAGAAGGCCGGGGTCAGCGTGTCGCGCGTCGAACGCAGCGCGGCCGTGCCGTCCCACGACAGCGGCACGTGATAATGGACGCGCCCGCCGCGGCCGATGAGCTCCGGCAGAACGGTTTCCGTCAGGTCGGGATGGCACTGCAGGGTGCCGTCGGGATTGCGCAGACGCGTCTGATGCATGTAGGTGGGGTCGAGGAAAGGCCGCAGATCCTCCGGTTTCGCCTCTGAGGTCACCTCCAGCGCGGCGGAAATCTGCACGCGCGCGATGGGAATGCGGCTCCCGACCAACGTCTTGAGCGCCGTCAGCGGGTCCTCGTAGCTGACCGCGAAGTGGCAGGTGTCGAAACAGAGCGCGATATGGTCGCGGCAGAGGGGATTCCAGTGCGGACAGGTCCAGAGCCGCTCGAAGAAGTCGACCGTCGTGCGGACCGACTCCAGCAGACAGTCCGGTTCGGGTTCCAGCGCCAGCTGCATGTGGATGCCCGTGAAGCCCTCCAGCTTCCGCAGGAAGAGGCCGATGGCGCAGATGGCCTCGAAATAGTCTTCGATGTTCTGCCCGCGGTCATAAGCCAGCGGCACGGTTGTCACGCCGGGCGCGTGTCCCTCGCCCAGATCGGTCAGCGGCAACTTCGAGAGCGCGTAGAAGAGGTCCCGCGTGTATCCCATGCGGCGGGCGTCGCCCCAGTCGGGCAGATAGGCGTCCTCCTTGACCCGGCCGGCATGAAAGTCGCCGTAGGGAAACCCGTTGATGCCCAGAACCGTCAGCCGTTCGCGCCGCAGATAGGAGGCGAAGCGCTCCAAGTGCTCGGGAATCCGCAGGTCTTCGGCCGCCTGCGCCCCCAATCGGAGGCCGACGGCATGTGAGGATTCCGGCCCCAGCGCGAGCTGAAGCGGGATCGTGACATCCGCAAGCGCCTTCCGGACAGCGTCCAGACTTTCGCCGGGATGAACGTTCATACAGTAAGTCACCACGTTCATGAGAACTATATTAGCAAAATGGAGTTGCATTTCACACAGCCATGTGGTATCTTTTGCGCCTATCCGGACGGGAGGAAGAATGTCCCCGTCCCAATCTGACCCTATTAGCAAGGAATTGCCATGCCGAATATCAAGAGCGCCGCGAAACGTGTTCGCACCGCCGCCAAGGCCAACCTCCGCAACCGCTCCGTCCGGAGCGAACTCCTGACCTACCGTCGGAAGGTTGTGGAAGCCATTGCCTCCGGTGACAAGGCTGCCGCCACGGCCGCCGTCTCCGTGTATGCGTCCAAGCTCGACAAGGCCGTCAAGAAGGGCGTCATCAAGCGTAACACCGCCGACCGCAAGAAATCCCGGTCCGCCCTTGCGCTCGGCCGCCTCGCCTAAGGCCCGTCAAGCTTTCCGACAGACAACATACGGAAACGGCGGCCCCAGGCCGCAACCTAAGAAGCGTACGGAAGTTATCTGTACGCTTTTCTTTTTGTCCCGACCTGCCCCGGATGGCGCGCCCTTCGGCAAAGCCTCCCTTCGCGAGCCCCACGGATGCTGTCGTCCGCGGGGTTTTTTGTATAGGCGTACCGTGCGGAGACACAAAAAAGGCGGGACCGTCGGTTGACGATCCCGCCTTTTTCGCATACCGGACAGAGCGGCCGGGGTTAGCAGTGACCCTGGGCGATCATGGCGTCGGCGACCTTGATGAAGCCGGCGACGTTCGCGCCGAAGAGGTAGTCGCCCTTGCGGTCGAACTTCTCGGCGGTGGTGTAGGCATTGTCGTGGATGGCCTTCATGATGCCGCGCAGCTTGGCGTCGACTTCCTCGGCGGTCCAGGCCAGACGCATAGAGTTCTGGCACATCTCGAGACCGGAGGTGGCTACGCCGCCGGCGTTGGATGCCTTGCCGGGAGCGTAGAGGATGCCGGCCTTCTGGAAGGTCTCGATGGCCTCGATGGTGGAGGGCATGTTGGCGCCTTCGGCGACGAGGCGGCAGCCGTTCTTGACCAGCGTGGCGGCGGCGTCACCGTCGAGCTCGTTCTGCGTGGCGCAGGGGAAGGCGCAGTCGCAGACGACGCCCCAAGGCTTGGCGTTGGGGGTGTAGGTGGCCGTCGGGTACTTCTGGACGTACTCGGCGATACGGCCGCGGCGGACGTTCTTGAGCTCCATCACGTAGGCGAGCTTCTCGGCATCGATGCCGTCGGGATCGTAGATGAAGCCGTTGGAATCGGAGAGGGTGAGGACTTTCGCGCCGAGCTGCTGGAGCTTCTGGACGGCAAACTGGGCCACGTTGCCCGAACCGGAGACCACGCAGGACTTTCCGGCAAAGGATTCGCCCACGGCCGCAAGCATATTCTCGGCGAAGTAAATCAGACCGTAACCGGTGGCTTCCGGGCGGATGAGGGAGCCGCCCCAAGTGAGGCCTTTGCCGGTCAGAACGCCGGTGAACTCGTTGCGGAGGCGCTTGTACTGGCCGAACATATAACCGATTTCACGCGCGCCCGTGCCGATATCGCCGGCGGGAACGTCGGTGTCGGCGCCGATATGACGGAAGAGCTCGGTCATGAAGCTCTGGCAGAAACGCATGACTTCGCCGTCGCTCTTGCCCTTGGGGTCGAAATCGGAACCGCCCTTGCCGCCGCCCATGGGCAGCGTGGTGAGGGAGTTCTTGAAGACCTGCTCAAACCCGAGGAACTTGAGGATGCCCAGGTTCACCGAGGGGTGCAGGCGCAGGCCGCCTTTGTAGGGGCCGATGGCGGAGTTGAACTGGACGCGAAAGCCGCGGTTCACGCGGTACTTGCCCTGATCGTCGACCCACGGCACGCGGAACTGAATCACGCGCTCGGGTTCAACGATACGCTCCAGGATGGCGTTCTTTTCGTAAATAGGGTTGGCGGCGATGACGGTTTCGAGGGAGCCGAAGACTTCGGTGACAGCCTGAAGGAATTCCTTCTCGTGCGCGTTCTTGGCGATGGTGGCTTCAAGCACACCGGCGACATACGGATTCATGTACGGAGGGCCTTTCTGAAATAGGGTTGGGTCTTCGGCTGGTAAAAGTATCAAAAAAGCCTCTCCCGCCTCAAGAAAAAACGACACAAAACGGCTGATTTCCCGCGTCGCGGCGCGGATCCCGGCCGAAGCGGCCGAGGCTGGGACGCCGCGGCGCGGCGGAGCAAAAATCAGAGGAGATGCTGTCCGCCCGTCACGTAGAGAATCTGACCGGTGACGGAGGGCGTGAGCAGCAGGAAGCGCAGGGCGCGGAGGATATCCTCCACCGTCGGGCGCGGGGTGAGGAGGGCGCCGGCCTTCTCGCTGTGCTTCGGGTCCGGCGGCGGCAGCACGGGGCCGGGCGCGATGGCGTTGACCCGTGCGCCCGACTCCCGTCCCCAGGCCAATGCGGCCTTTAGGGTCCAGTCGCGCAGCCGGCGCTTCCCTTCCATATAGGGACGGACGGCTTCCGGCAACGCTTCGGGAGGCCGGTTGACGCGGCTGTCGAGGAAGGTAATGATCTGGGCCCGCGGAAAGCGGGCGTGGACTGCTTCGGCGAACCAGACGGGCGCCGCGTGATTGATGGTCGCCAGACGTTCGGTCGCCTCGGGAGCGGCCAATTCGAAGCGTCCTGCCAGAAGCAAAACCGCGTCGCAGGCACTCAGGCCCGCGACGGCGGTTTCGGGATTGTAATCACGGGAGGCAAACTCCCCGTAGTCCCGGCGCGTCAGCGTCGTCACCTCATGGCCGTCGGCGGTCAGCAGGGGCGCGAGGGCCCTGCCGATTCTGCCGGGACCGACCAGAACGAGGCGCACGGCGGACGCCTCCGGTCAGCGGTCGCCCTGCGGCTTGGGTGCCGCGGGAGCGGCCGGCTTGGGCGCCGCCTTGGCGCCCTTGGCCGGCTTCGGGGCGAGCATGCAGCCGAGGATGCGGCCGAGCAGCTTCGGGGGCTGTTCGACGACCGTCTTCTCCGCGCACATCTCGATCACACGGTCAATCAGCTCCGTGCCGAGCTCGCGGTGGGCGTTTTCGCGGCCGCGGTACATCAGGGTGACTTTGACCTTGTTGCCCTGCTCGATGAAGCCGAGGATTTCCTTGACTTTGCGGGTCACGTCGCCGACATCGGTGGCGGCGTGGAATTTGATTTCTTTGACCTGCGTCGCCTTCGCGTTTTTCCGTGCCTGCTTCTGCTTGATGCTTTCCTCATAGCGGAACTTGCCGTAGTCCATGATCTTGCAGACCGGGGGCTGGGCGGTGGGGGTGATTTCCACGAGGTCAAGGCCCTGGGACTCAGCGATAGCCTGAGCCTTTCGGGTAGGCATGATGCCGAGCATCTTGCCGGTGGCGTCGACGACGCGTACTTCGGGCACGCGGATTTTGAAGTTGGTGCGGACGAAAGAAGCCAAGAGTTGTCTCCTAAGGCGTTGTTGTGTCAGTTCTGATCGGGATCGGAAGTTTCCGCCCGCAGCAGATCGAGGAAGGCCTCGGGCGTCATGGTCCCGAGATCGCCCTTCTCGCGGCTGCGCACGGCCACGACGCCGGCCTCGGCCTCACGGCCTCCGATGACCAGCATGTAGGGGGTTTTGGCCAACGTCGCGCGGCGGATCTTTGCACCGATCTTGTCATTGGACATATCGGCGTCGATGCGGAAGTCCGCGGCGCGCAGCTTGGCGATGACGTCCTTGGCGTAAGGCGCTTGGGCGTCGGTGATCGGCAGCACCGTTGCCTGCGTGGGGGCCAGCCAAACCGGGAAGGCGCCCGCGTAGTGTTCGATGAGGATGCCGAAGAAGCGTTCGAGGGAACCGAGCAGGGCGCGGTGCACCATGTAGGGGCGGTGTTCCTTGCCGTCCTCGCCGGTGTAGGTGAGGTTGAAGCGTTCGGGCAGGTTGAAGTCGAACTGAATCGTGCCCAGCTGCCATTCGCGGCCCAGGGCGTCTTTGATCTTCATGTCAATCTTCGGCCCGTAGAAGGCACCGCCGCCCTCGTCGACCGAGTAGGCCAGACCTTCGGCCTCGAGGGCCTTGCGGAGGGAATCGGTGGCCTGTTCCCACTTGGCCTCCTCACCGACCGCCTTTTCGGGACGGGTGGAGAGATAGGCTGAGATGTCATGGAAGCCGAAGCGGTGCAGGATGTGCAGGCAGAAGCGCACCGTGAAGCGGACCTCGTCCTCGATGCCCTCGGGCGTGCAGAAGATGTGGGCGTCGTCCTGCGTGAAGCCGCGCACGCGGAAGAGACCGTGGCGGACGCCGTCCTTCTCATAACGGTAGACCGTGCCGAGTTCGGCGAAGCGCAGCGGCAGATCGCGGTAGCTGTACTTCTTGAAGAGGTAGGCCTGAATGTGGAAGGGGCAGTTCATCGGCTTGACGTAGTAAGGCTCCTGCGTCGCCTTCTCGCCGTCGCTCTCGGTGACCTCCATGGGCGGGAACATGCCGTCCTTGTAGAACCCGAGGTGGCCAGAGGTCTGCCAGAGGTTGGCGCGGCCGATGTGGGGGGTGAAGAGCATTTCGTAGCCGTGGCGGTAATGCTCGCGGCGCCAGTAATCCTCAATGGCGATGCGCACGCGCGCGCCCTTGGGCAGCCAGTGCGCGAGGCCCGGGCCGACGCTCTCGGTGATTGTGAAGAGCTCGAGCTCCTTGCCGAGCTTGCGGTGGTCGCGGCGCTTGGCCTCCTCGATGCGGGCGACGATGGCGTCGAGTTCCTTCTGCGAGGACGCCGCGATGCCGTAGAGGCGCTGCAGCATCGGGTTTTTCTCGTCGCCGCGGTAATAGCTGCCGGCCACGCTCATCAGTTTGACCGCGCCCACGCAGCCGCTGTGCTCCACGTGCGGACCGCGGCAGAGATCGACGTAGTCGCCCGTGCGGTAAATCGACACCGTCTCGCCTTCGGGAATGTCGGCCAGACGCTCCAGCTTGTAGGGCTGATCCTTGAAAATTTCCCTGGCCTCGTCGCGGGTCACTTCCTCGCGCACGAAGGGCAGTTTGGCCCCGATCAGCTTGCGGACGGCCTTTTCGATGGTCGGGAAGTCCTCGGCCGAGAGACGGTGGGGCAGGTCGAAATCGTAGTAAAACCCGTCTGCGGTGGCCGGCCCGATGTCAATCTTGACGTTGTCGAACAGGGAGCTGACGGCCGCGGCCACCAAATGGGCCGCGCTGTGACGGATTTCTTCAATCGTTGCGCTCATGCAAAAACTCCTTAAACGCGCGTTAGTATACCTGATTGCAGTCTGCGACGCAAAAGGATAACGCCCGAAAGTCCCGTAAAGACGCGCTTTTCGGGTCCTTCCCCATGTCGGTCCCCGCCGGTCAGAGATAGGGGGCGAAGTCCTCCGGAAAGGGCGCCTCGAAGACCATCGGATCGCCTGTGACCGGGTGGGCCAGCTCCAGACGCCGCGCGTGGAGGAGCTGGCGGCGCGGCGGCACAGGCAACGCCCGGTCGCGCGATGGTTTGCCGTAGAGCAGGTCACCCACGATCGGCGTCCCGAGCGAAGCGATGTGCACGCGGATCTGATGGGTCCGGCCCGTATCGATGACGCAGGCCACGCGGCTCACGTCGGGAGTCCCCAACGCCGCCTCGCGCGTCCAATGCGTGATGGCCCGGCGCCCGTTGCGCGGCACGATGGCCATCTTCTGACGGTTCGTGGGCGAACGGCCGATCAGGTTGTCCAGCGTCCCCTCCGGCGGCGGCACGCCGTGTACGATTGCCACATAGCGCTTCGTCAGCCGGTGTGCCGCGAAGGCCGCCGTCAAGGCGCTGTGCGCCCTCTCCGTCTTGGCCACCACCATCACGCCCGAGGTGTCCATGTCGAGACGGTGAACGATCCCCGGCCGCTTTTCCCCGCCGATGCCCGTCAGGTCCGGGCAATGCCACAGCAGCGCGTTCACGAGCGTTCCGTGGCTGTGCCCGCAGGCCGGATGAACGACCAGGCCGGCCGGCTTGTTGAGGGCCAGCATGTCCGCGTCCTCATAGAGAATGTCCAGCGGAATGTCCTCCGGAATAATCTCCGTCGGTTCCGCCGGCGGCAGCGTCAGCGTCAGCGTCAGGCCCGGCCGCGGCGCAGCCGAGAGGCGCGTGACAGGCGTCCCCTCGCCGTCGGTCAGCAGCCCCTGCTTCGCCAACGCCTGAATCCGCGAACGCGTCAGTTCCGGCAGCTGACGCGTCAGCCACTGGTCCAACCGCCGCTCGTCCGCGCCGCCCGGCACGCGGAGGGTGAAGACCTCCCCCTCCTCACGCCCCTCGTCGCGGCTCTCTTCCGGCGTCTCCCGCGCGTCGTCCGGCTCATGCATACCAGACCCTCCAGAGGAAGAGCCCTGCCGCCGGTGCGGACGGCACGCGTGCCGTCCGCACCGTCCCGGGCGAGAGCAGGTCGGCCACCGATTCGGGCTTCTCCTGACCCGCGCCGACGCGCAGCAGGAAGCCCACCATCGACCGGACCATTTTATAAAGGAAACCGCTCCCCTGTACGCGGAAGCAGATCTGCGAACCCCGCTTCGTCACCGTGAAGGCATAAATCTCCCGCACCGTGCTCTCGATTGGACGGTTCGGATTCGCCGAAAAGGCCGCGAAGTCATGCTTTCCCACGAAGTATTGCATTGCCCGGCGCATCGCCTCAACGTCGAGAGGCCGGACGATGTGGGCGTTGTAGAGCCGCTTGTCCGGCGGCAGGATGCGCGTATTCCAGACGTAGTAGCGGTACTCTTTGCCGTGCGCGCTGAACCGCGCGTGGAAATCCTGACTTACTTCGCGGCAGGAAAGAATGCGGATGTCCGGCGGCAGACGGCCGTTGGCGTTGAGCGCCATCTTAAGGCTTCGCTCGGTCATCCGCGTCACCAGGTCCACATGGAAGACCTGACCCTTCGCGTGGACGCCGTGGTCGGTGCGGCCGCTGCTGTGGATGTCGACCTTCGGCGCCTTGACGATGCCCGCCAGGACCTGTTCGATCGTCTCCTGGATGCTCGTGTAGCCCGGCTGGGTCTGCCAGCCGAAATAGGCCGTGCCGTCATAGGCGCAGACCATGCGGAACCGCCGCGGCGCCAAAGCCGGTCGCTGCGTGTCTGGGGTGGGGGAAGTCGGAGAGGGGGTGTCTGCCATAAAGCCGCAAAGATTTTCAGATCAGGCGGCCGTCTGAAACGGCCGTCGGGACAAAAGAGACGGGTTCGCCGCGGTGGGCCTCGCCGGGCAGGACGCAGCGGATGCGCTGGGCCGACCATCCCTCCCAGCCCGCTTCCGCGCGGCGCTCTGGGATTACGGTCAGCCGCTGCCCGAGATAACGCCGCAGCGCGGCCGCGCGCGTCGCGTCGGCCGCCGCGCGCAGAGCCTCCGCCCGGGCCCGCTGCGTGTGTCCCGGCACCCGGTCGGGAAAATCTGCCGCCGGCGTGCCCGGCCGCGGGGAATAGGGAAAGATGTGCGCTCCCGTGAAGGGATAATCCGACACCAGCCGCCGCGTCGCCTCCGCGTCGGCCTCCGTTTCGCCGGGCAGTCCGACAATCCAGTCCGAACCGAGCCCGCAGAGCGGCAGCTCCGTGAGCGCCGTCTCCAGCAGCGAACGGATTTCGGCCTCGGTGTAGGTCCGTCCCATCCGCTTCAGCAGCGTATCGGAAGCCGTCTGGATCGGCAGATGGAGGAAGTCGCAGACGCGCCCGCCCGAACCCGCGATGAGCCGGATCAGCGCGCGGTCGTCGAGCGTACAGGGTTCGACGGAGCCCAATCGGTAGCGTGCCGTGCCGGGCAACCCGCAGAGCCGCTCCAGAAGATTGACCAGGTTCGCGCCCGTGGCGGGATCGCGGTAGAGCGCCAGATGGCAGCCCGTCAGCACGATCTCCGTGTACCCCTCGTCGGTCAGTCGGCGTGCGCGGTCGAGGGCCTCGGCCATCGGTACGGAGACCGGCGCCCCGCGCAGATGGGGCACGATGCAGTATGCGCAGAAGCGGTCGCACCCGTCCTGCACAATCAGCGAGGCCCGTGTGCGGTGACGGACCGGGGATGCGGGTAACGGGGTGGGGGCCGCGGTCCCGCCGAAGGCCCGTTCCACCTCGGTGAGCCAAGCATCCTTGCGGGCGTGGGGGACGCGCAGATCCGCCAGACCCTCCGGCATGAGGTCCGCCGCGCAGCCGCTCAGGAGGACCGACGCCTTGGGCGCGACGCGGCGCAGCCGCCGGAGCGTCCTGCGGACCTCCTGCTGGGCGGCATCGGTCACGGCGCAGGAATGCACGCAGACCAGATCGGCCGACTCGGGCGGCGACTCCTCCCATCCCCGCGCGGTCAGTTCCCGCTGCCAGGCCGCGGCCTCAGCCTGGTTCAGACGGCATCCGAAGACGAGAAAGGCGACACGCCCGCTCACTTGTGTCTCCGGCGGTCGCTGGCGATGGGCACGAAGGTATTCGGAGAGGCCGCGCGCCGCAGAATGCGCGAGGCATAGGCCGCGCGGTAGGAGCGTCCGTCGCGCAGTTTGTCCTTGCGCCCGTTGTAGCGCTGCAGCGCGGCCCGCCACGAGTCGAAATAGGCCTCCGGACGGCTCGCCACGGCGCTCCCCGAGACGCCGAACCCCTTGCGCACCAGAAACATGATGCCGGCCCGCACATTGCCCTCCAGCGTCCCCTCGTTGCGGTTCTGCGGCTTGTGCAGCCCCAGTTCGCGCTTGGCGTCGGACCAGTCGCCCGGCACGTTGACCTGCAACGGATCCTTCTTCCAGGCCGCCGTGGAGCGCGGCCCGTTGCCGCCGGTCTCCTCAATCATCAGCGACTTGATGAGGGCCGGCTCCAGTTTGGGCACATCGACGGTCGCGCCCTCAGCCGCGCCGGCCCAGGGCGCCGGATTGGCGTTGAATTCCGCGACCAGCTTCAGAATCAGCGCGTCGTGTTGCTGATACCGGTCATCCTCAAAGCCGTAAAAGACCGGCAGCGTGTCGGCCGTCTGCTCCGGCTTCTCCTCGATGGCCGCCTGCCGCTCGCGCGCGAAGGAGGAGCGCGCGAAGATGCGCGCGTAGAAGGCTTTGAACTGCGTCAGCAGCTCCTTGTCCGAGTCATCGATGAAGCGCAGATCGACATGGAGGTTGCCCCATCGGTCAAAGGGATAGACCGCGCCCTTCCAGCAGAGCTCGAAGCGGACCGCCGCATCGGAGAGCGGGCTCTCCTCCTCCTCCGTCAGGATCAGCCACTCTTGGTGAGCCCGCGTGCGGCGGTCCAGCCGCAGCATCAGTTCGTCGACGCGGAAGAGCAGCGCCTGCGTCCCGGCGATTTCCTCCGACGGGATCGGCAGCGTGACGGTCTCGGGCTTCTTCCCGTAGGCCTCCGTCCAGGAATTGCCCAGATAGGGCCGCAGAATGACCTCCGCTCCCCGGAGCATCAGGGGGCACAGCAGCATCAGCATCGGCAGAAGCAGACGGAATCGGTTCATCGGCGGCGCCTCCCGACAAAGTAATAGGGTTCATACGTCAGCGTCACGCCGCCCTCCGGGGCCGGAAAGGCCGTCGCGTAACGGTCCCCGAGCTCCGCGAGGCGGGCCCGTGTCCAGGGCGTCCGGTCGGTATTGGTGGCCGTCACGCCCGTCTCCTTCAGATGCCGCAGCACCTCCGCGGCACCGTCAAACCGCAGCGTCACCGTCTCCCGGGCGCTCTCCAGCGGCTCGAACCGTGCCCCCAGCATTTTGCCGAAGGCCTCAAAATCCGGATAGGTCAGCCCTGTGCCCGTCAGCGTCCGGATCTCCCGCAGCGTCGCTGGGCCGAACGACGCCACCGCCAGATAACCCTCCGGCCGCAGCGCAGCCGCGCAGCGTTCCGCGAAGGCCTCCAGCCCTGGAAACCACTGCACCGCCGACGCCGTCGCGATGACGTCCACCTCCTTTGGGAAGTCTGCCGTCGTCGCGTCGCCCGGCACGAACCGCGTCCGCGGCACGTTGGAGAAGCAGATGCCCATGTCGGGGCAGATGTCGTTAAGCAGAATCTCCGCCGGCGCGAACCGCGCCAGGAGCTGACGCGTCAGCAGTCCCGTCCCGCAGCCGATCTCAAAGATCCGCGGCGCCAGGATATGCAGATGGCGTCCCAGCAGCTCAGTGAGACGCTCCGCGGCGCGGCGCTGGGCCGTCGCCTGCCGCTCGTAGGTCGTCACGGCCCGCGCGAACCGGTTGATCAGCCGCGGTCCGTTCATCCCTGCCCTCCGCCCAGCAGCTCCGCGAAGAGCGCGCGGTCCCAATGGGCCCCCGGCCGACTCTCGGCGAAGGGAAAGGCCCGCAGCTGGTTGGCCTGCGGGAAGATGCGGTCGCCCGTGCACGCGATGGCCCGCGTCCAGACGAAGCCCGGCACCGGTTTCGAACGGATCCCTTCTCCCAGCGCGCGCAGCTCGGCCTCCAGATCGGCGGTTCCGCGCTTCGGCGCGTGGGCCATGAAGTCCTTCAACGCCTCCCCGCCGCCGCACATGCGCCTGCGGAACCGCGTCAGCCCCGCCTCGCCGAATCCCGCCAGCGTCGCGTCGAAAATCTCCGGCGGGATGCCCCGCTCGGCGTCGATCGGCCAGGGCGTGCCGTTGACGGCGATGGCCTCGCGCACGGGGCGCTCCCCCAGGACCTGCATGGCCGCCCACACGCCCATCGACCAGCCGATGACGCGCAGCGCCTCCCCCCGTCTGCCGTTCAGGAAAGGCAGCTCCGCGGTGAGGTCCGTGTAGTCCCGGACAATGGCGGTGGGGCCCGGTCCGATCAGCGGCCGGAAGGGCTCGGCGTCCATCCCCCAGCCCGCGAAAAGGACTGTCAGGGGGGCGTCCGATGTGGCGTTGAACAGGTCGTACTGCATAGGCCCATTTTATCACAGTTGAAAATGAGGTATAATCGGCCGCCTGATGGGAGCGGTGCCCGCCCGAAGCGGGAGCCACGGCCGAAAGGCTTTATTGAGGTACGTATGGTTCGAGACAAACGATTCGCGCGCCGCACGCTGTGCACCTTTGCTGTCTTCGCGGCGGTCTTCCTGTTCTATTTGCTCACGGCGGCCTATGTGCCGTACCCCGGTGAATCGGCCACCTATCTGGCCTCCTTGGTTTTCCCCTGGCAGTATGAGACGCCGCAGGGCGGCATGCTCGGCAGTCTGCTGACGTACCTTGTGACCGCCGCCGCCTCGCCGGGTGCTCTGATGACGGCCGTCTCCGTCCTCGCCGCGCTCTGCGGCGCCATCGCCGTCACGGCCGTCTTCCGCGTCGTCTACTTCACCGTCCAGTTCTCCAGTCTCGATCTGGAGGGCGTCCGCGCCGGGGAAATTCCCCGTACCACGGGCGACATTGCCTTCTGCGCCGAGGTTACCGGCCTGGCCGCGGCGGCCGTTGCCGCCGTTACTGTCCCCCTCTGGGCCATTGCCACCCGTCCCCTTCCCGCCACCGTCCCCGTTGCCCTCGTCGGTCTCGCCTGGGCCCTTGCTGCCGAACTCCGCTACCGTCAGGCCCTTCTCGCCCGGGACTATACCGCCACGCTGCGTTTCGGCGAAATGGCTCTGATCGCGCTGACGGCCTTCTTTTCCTTTCTGGCGCTCTTTACGGACATGACTCTGCTCCTGCCGCTTCTGCCGGCGCTGATCATTCTTTTCATGCCCTTCGTGCTGCCGACCATGCTCTTCCGTCTGCGGGCACTTCCCTGTCTGCTGACCGGTATCGTCCTGGCCGCTCTTGCCGCTCTTGGGGTTGCCCGCCTCTGGCTTGATGCCTTTGCCGTCGATCCCTCGGGTTCTGCCTTCGCCTTTTGGGCCAACAGTCTCTCGGGCGGCATGGCCACGCTGAATCGGGTGCTCTTTGTGCCCACCGAGGCCATTGCATTGGCCCTGCTCGCGCTCTCCGCGGCACTGATGCTGGGCTGCTTTCCGGCCGCTTACTGCAGCTTTGGCAAACCCCTGATCGGCCAGCTGGTGGCCCTTGCCATTCCCGTTGCCGCCCTTTGCGGTTGGCCTGAGGCCTTTTGGGGGGAGATGCAGCAGCCCTCCGTCCTTGCCGTGGCCGCTTCCTCTCTGGCTGTGGCCGTCACGTGCACCGTCGTCGGTTCCTGGTGCCGCTGCTGGCTCGATGTCCACATGGCGTGGCGCCCTGCGCGTGCCTATGCCATTGCCGGCGGCATTGTCTTTGTGCCGCTGCTTACCCTCACCGCGATCGCGGTCTGGACCGGGTGGCGCAGCGGCGCCGGCTTCCCCGCCCGTCTTGCCTTCCGCGACTGCTGGGCGGCCTATGAGGAGGCCGTCGGCCGGGACAGCCGCCTCTGGCTCAGCAGCACCGCCCGCGTGAGTGATGCCTTCGTTCTGTACCGTCATATCAACGGTCAGACCATCGCCATCGCTCCGGTCCGTCTCCTTCTCGGCCGCAACTACGATGCCTTCCGTGATCGGACTGTCGCCGGCGAACTCCGTGACGACCCCGTCGTGACCGAACTTGCCGGCATCGGCGCTTCCTCCGTCCGCATGTATCTTGAGTACGATGCGGATTATGCCGGCTACCTGGCCGATGCCGACCATACCGAGCGGGCCGCCGAAGCGCTCGTCGGCATTGCCGAACACCTCAGGACCACGGACTACGGCAGGACTCCCGCCGGAAAGATCAGCATCGCCAAGGCCCGTGCCTGGGCTGCCCGCTGTTATGCCGCCATTGCCCTCGGGATGCCCCCTGCCGACGCCCTCCGGCTCCTTCGCCTGGCGGCATCGCTCAACCCCTCCAACCGTGCCTATCCCCTCGGCATCTTCGCCGCCGCCCAACGTGCCGATGCCCCCGTCACCGCAGACGAGCGCCTCGCGGTCACCCGCATTCTGGAGGCCGATCCGGCCCTCAGGGCGCCCACTTGGTGGCAGGTCGATGCCTTCGATGCCGCCGAGGATGTCGTCCGCACCCCTGCCTTCGATGCCGCCCGCCGTATGCGTGCCGTCCGCAATGGCCCCCGCCGTCCGGCCATTGACCGACTGATTGCCATGTACCGCACCGATCCCGGCAGCCTCAGTGCCGTCGAACGTGCCGTTGCCCTCCTCGAGCTCCCCGAACAGGAGGCCGGAGCGATACTGTTGGAGCGCGGCGCCCTCCAGCCTTCCGATGTCCTCCTCTACCTTGCGGCCTATCCCTTCACAGAGACCTCCATGGCCTTGGCCAGGCGCTATCCGGACTTCCTGAAGGAGGACGAGGCCGTCGCCCGGTGCTACGACGCCTCCAATATCCGGCATATGGCTCCCGGCCGCATGACCGACATGGCTGCCGCCTACTTTGCTCAGAAGGCTTCCAATATCAGAGCCCTCCTCCTTGTCTCGCTCTGCTTCAGAGAGGGCGACATCGACCGTGCCCGGGAGTTCGTCTCCGGCTTTCTCCTGGAGGAGCGCCTGCCGCGCACCGCCTATACGGCCGAACATCTTCGCCTTCAGGTCCTGCGTCGTCTGGTCGAGACCCCCGACCGCGGCCGCGCCGTCGTCGAGGGCTGGCTCCGGTCCCACCCCATCCAGTCTGCGCTCTGGACTTACCTGCTCGAGGAGGTCCCCTTGGCGCCCGATGAGCGCCGCGCCGCCGTCCAGGCCTGCCTGGCCGTCCTGCCCACCCATCCCGAAGCCTCCCGACTCGAGGCCGAATATATCCGTAGCCTCCATGGAGACGGGGCCGCGGCGCGTTATCTCAATGCCGTCCGCCGCGCGGCATCCCTCCGAAAGGAATATTGACCCCCTATGCTGACCGCCGATTTTGACTATAAACTCCCCGAAGAACTCATCGCCCAGACCCCCCCGGAGGTCCGCGGCACCTCGCGTATGATGGTCCTTGACCGTTCCCGCCCCGGCGTCGAGCACCGCCACATTGCTGACATCGTCTCTTGCCTCAAACCCGGCGATCTCCTCATCCTCAACAATACCAAGGTCTTCCCCGCCCGTATCCTCGGCCACTGGGAAGACACCCTCGGCGCCGCCGAACTCCTCCTCCTCGACAATCTCCGTGTCGAGACCTTCCGGGACGGCCGCTACACCTGCGAATGGCGCTGCATGTGCGGCAGCGGGCGCCGTTCCCGTATCGGCCACACCATCCTCTTCTGCGAGGGCCGACTCCGGGGCCTCATTCTCGACAAGGATGCCGAGGGCACATCCGCCGTCCGCTTCACCGCCGAGGCCCCCCTCCTCGAGCTCCTCGACCGCTACGGCCTCACCCCCGTCCCTCCTTACATCCACCGCACCGCCAACGACCCCGAGCTTGCCCGCCTCGACAAGGAGCGCTACCAGACCGTCTATGCCCGTGAGGTCGGCGCCGTCGCCGCCCCCACCGCCGGGCTCCACTTCACCGAGGCCATCCTTGCCGACCTCGAGGCCAAGGGTGTCCGCCGCGCCTTCGTCACCCTCCACGTCGGTCCCGGCACTTTCAAGCCCGTCAAGGTCAGCCGCGTCGAAGACCACCGCATGGACGCTGAGTTCTACAACGTCCCCGAAGAGACCGCCCGCCTCATTGCCGAGACCAAGGCCGCCGGCGGCCGTGTCGTCGCCGTCGGCTCCACCTCCGTCCGCACCCTCGAGACCGTTGCCGCCGAACACGACGGGCAGGTGGTCGCCACCCACGGCAAGAGCTCCATCTTCATCTATCCCCCTTACCGCTTCGCCGTTGTCGACGCCATGCTTACCAATTTCCACCTTCCCCAGTCCACCCTCATCATGATGGTTTCCGCCCTCGCCGGCCGCGAACGCATCATGGCTGCCTACGCCGAAGCCGTCGGGAAACGCTACCGCTTCTTCTCCTACGGCGACTGCATGCTGATCCTCTGAGCCGCACTTGCCCCACGGCTTTGTTTGAATTGTGTTATACTTTTGTCAGACGCCGGGGCCGCGCCCGCGGGGACTTCCGGCGTATCCGTCGGTATTGCAACGCCATCATCGGCATCAATCAAGGAGCAGACAATGACGATCGATCATCTCACCGCCGACACCTTTGATGCGGCCATCGCTTCCGGTGTCGTCCTTGTGGATTTCTGGGCCACCTGGTGCGGCCCCTGCAAGATGCAGGGCGCCATCCTCGACAAGATGACCCTCCCCCCGGAACTCGACGGCAAGGTTCGTGTCTGCAAGCTCGACATCGACCAGGCCCCCATGGTCGCCGCCAAGTTCCGCGTCCAGACCATTCCCACGATCCTTATCTTCAAGGACGGCAAGGTCGTGGACACGTCGATCGGCGTCCAGCGCGCCGACGTTCTCGCCGAAAAGCTTACAGCGGCCCTCGCCTGACGCGGGGCCGCTTTTCTTTTATGAAGCGCCGTCTCTTCTGCCTCGCCGCCTTGCTGCTGGCCGTTTTGCCGGCCTATGCCCAGCGCGGCGTCATCTCTCCCGCTCAGCAGGCCTACGCCCAGCAGGCCCAGATTCTTCGTGATCTTCAGCGCTCCGTCCAGGTCCTCACCGCCCGCGTCGAAGCCGTTGACACCCGACTCTCCGCGATGGCCTCGCGCATCGAAGCCTTGGAGCGCGGCGGCGAATCCGCCACCAAGGACGAGGTCGCCGCCCTCCGCGCCGACCTGAATGCCGTCCGCGCCTCCCAAGGTACCCTTCGGGCCGAAATCGTCGACGACATTGCCGGCAAAATGGCCGCACTTCAGGCCAAGCAGGCCGCCGCCCAGGCCAGAGCCGCCAGAGAGGCCGCCGCGGCTGCCAAGTCCGGCTACAGTCACACCGTCGAGGCCGGCCAGACCCTCTCGGCCATTGCCCAGCACTACAAGGTCTCCGTCAAGGCCATCATGCGGGCCAATAACCTCACCGATCCGAGCCTCATCCGCGTCGGTCAGGTGCTCTTCGTCCCCGATCCCTGACCGTCCGGACGCCCCTAACCCCATCCCCGTTCCCGTCTCTTCACCCCAAGTCCAAGGTTAAAGCCATGCTCGCCTCCTTCTTCGCCCAGGCCGCCGGCGCCTCCTTCTCCGCCGGCGTCGCCATCGTTGCCGCCCTCCTTGGCGGTCTCGGCATCTTCCTGCTCGGCATGGAGCAGATCTCTACCGGCCTTCAGGCCGTCGCCGGCCCGCGCATGCGCAAGCTCGTCGCCGCCGCCACGACCAACCGCTTTGCCGGCATCACCACCGGTACCGTCGTCACGGCCATTATCCAGAGCTCCTCCGTCACCACCGTCATGGTTGTCGGCATGGTCACCTCCGGCATCATGACCCTTGTCCAGGCCATCAACGTCATCATCGGCGCCAATATCGGTACCACCGTCACCGCCTGGCTGGTCGCCACCTTCCCCAAGATCGGACCCACCACCATCATGGGCATCATCGGTGTCGCTGCCATCGTCTATCTCTTTGCCAAACGCGAAAGCTGGAAGTACATTGGCCTCATCTTCCTCGGCCTTGGCCTCATCTTCTTCGGCCTTGACCTCATCAACAACGCCCTCGAGCCTATCTCCCAATCTGACGGCCTCCGCGAAGCCATGGCTCTCTTCAGCGCCGTCGAGCCCGATGGTTCCTTCTACCTCTGGGGCATGATCAAGTGCGTCTTCGTCGGTGCCATCGCCACCGCCATCGTCCAGAGCTCCTCGGCCACCACCGGTATCGCCATCATCCTCGTCACGACCGGCAACATCGACTTCTACACTGCCGCGACCCTCGTGCTCGGCATGAACATCGGCACCACCATCACCGCTTGGCTCGCTGCCCTCGGCGCCCCCACCAATGCCCGCCGCGCTGCCTTGGCCCACTCCCTCTTCAACGTCATCGGCGTGATTATCATGGTTCCCCTCTTCCCGATCCTCCTGCCGATCGCCAATGACGTCTTCAGCATCGTTCAGACCGACGCCAACGGCGTCGTCGACACCGCCCGCGTCGCCTTCGGCGTCGCCGGCGTTCACACGGCCTTCAACGTCGTCAATACCTGCATCTTCCTCCCCCTCGTCCATCCCTTCGCCTGGCTCATCACCCGCATCATCCCCGACTCCAAGATTCGCGAGAATCCCCGCCTCACCGTCATCGACTCCACCCGCGTCGCCCCTGTCGTCGCCGTCGAACAGGCCCGCAAGGAGGTCGAATACATGTGCTCCCGCTGCGAGGAGATGCTTGACGACTTCCGCAAGGTCCTCACCGGCGAATCGGACGATGAATTGGAGCAGAATCTCTTCCGCTCCGAGGACGCCCTCGACGTCATCCAGCATGAGGTCTCCACCTTCCTCGGCGTCATCATGTCCAAGAACCTCCCCTCCGAGGTCGCCCTCCGCGCCCGCATGCTTCTGCGTGTCGCCGACGAATACGAGTCGGTCTCCGACGAAGTCGCCGCCCTCCTTCGTCAGATCCTGCGTATGCGCAAGAGCGGGATGAAGATCTCCGACCGCGGCGCCTCCGACATCCTCAGCCTCCATGACCTCTGCCGCGGTTTTGCCGCCACCGTCAACGAAGGCTTCCGCCAGGGCAAGGCCCATGCCCAGGACGTCCTTAGCCATCTCCATACCGACGCCGCCACCATCTCTGCCCGCGTGAAAGAAATCCGCAAGGCCCAGATGACCCGTATGGCCGACCACGACCCGACCATCGATCCCCTCTGCGTCGTCGTCGTCCTCGACGTCCTCAATATCTACCGCCGTCTCAAGGAAGACTGCCTCAATATCGGCGAAGCCATGCTCGACGAAGGCCGCTGAGACCGCTCGGCGTCCTCATCGGGCGGCGGACTCCCGCCTCATGACGCATCCGGGATTGCCCGGGCTCCGGCACGGAAAAAGCCACGGCACATGCCGTGGCTGTCCGTTTTGTTGATACAAAAGCAAACTCCCGCTGCCGATCCGGTCGCCGCAGGCTTCCGATGCCCGAAGGGCACGTGCAGTGTCAGTGACGGACGGGGCGGAACTTGATGCGGTGCGGCTTATCGGCGTCGTCGCCGAGCTCCTTGCGGCGCATCTCGTGGTAGTCGGAGTAGGAACCCTCGAACCAGCGGACCTTGGAGTCGCCCTCAAAGGCGAGGATGTGGGTCGCGATGCGGTCGAGGAACCAGCGGTCGTGGGAGACGACGACGGCGCAGCCGCCGAAGTCCTGGATGCCCTCTTCAAGCGAACGGAGGGTGCCGACGTCGAGGTCGTTGGTCGGTTCGTCGAGGAGGAGCAGGTTACCGCCGGCGCGGAGGAGCTTGGCGAGGTGGACGCGGTTGCGCTCGCCGCCGGAGAGGACGCCGACCTTCTTCTGCTGGTCGGTGCCGCGGAGGTTGAAGCGCGAACAGTAGGCGCGGCCGTTCATGAGACCCTTGCCGGCGAGATTGACGTAGTCGCCGCCGCCGGTGATTTCCTCGTAGACGGTGTGGTTGGGGTCGAGGGCCTCGCGGCTCTGGTCGACGTAGCTGAGGACGACGGTCTCGCCGACGCGGAGCTCGCCGGAGGTGGGCTTGAGTTTGCCGGTGATGAGCTTGAAGAGGGTGGTCTTGCCGGCGCCGTTGGCGCCGATGACGCCGACGATGCCGCCGCGGGGAAGGTCGAAGTTCACGTGCTCGAAGAGGATGCGGTCGCCGAAGGCCATGGAGAGGTCGGTGGCGCGGACGACGAGGTTGCCCAGGCGCGGGCCGGGGGGGATCTGGATTTTGAGCTCTTCCTCGCGGGTGTCGACCTGTTTGGCGACGAGCTCCTCGTAGCGGGCCAGGCGGGCCTTGCCCTTGGCGCGGCGGCCGGAGGGGTTGGTGTGGATCCACTCGAGCTCTTGCTGGATCATCTTGCGGCGGCTCTCGGCCTGCTTGGCCTGGGCGGCCATCATGGCCTGCTTCTGTTCGAGCCACTGCTCGTAGTTGCCCTTGTAGGGGTAGGTGCGGCCGGCGTCCATCTCAAGGATCCACTCGGTGACGTTGTTGAGGAAGTAGCGGTCGTGGGTGACGACGATGAGGGTGCCCTTGAACTTCTTGAGGAAGGCTTCGATCCAGGCGACGGATTCGGCGTCGAGGTGGTTGGTGGGTTCGTCCAGGAGGAGGACGTCGGGATTGGAAATCAGGATCCGGCACATGGCGACGCGGCGCTTTTCGCCGCCGGAGAGGACGCCGGCTTTGGTGTCGGGGTCGGCGCAGCGGAGGGCCTCCATGGCGAGCTCGACCTGGTGGTCAAGGTTCCAGAGGTCATTGGCGTCAATCTGCTCCTGGATGCGGGCCATTTCTTCCTCGGCGCCGGGTTCGTCGAGGCGGCAGCAGAGGTCTTCGTACTTCTCGAGGAGGGCCTGGGCGCCGGCAACGCCCTCCATGACGCATTCGCGGACGGTCTTGTCGGGGTCGAGCTCGGGCTCCTGGGGGAGGTAGCCGATCTTGGCGTTTTTGGCGACGAGGCAGGTGCCCATGTAGTCTTTGTCGAGGCCGGCCAGGATTTTGAGGAGAGAGGATTTGCCGGAGCCGTTGGCGCCGATGACGCCGATGTGGGCGCCGTGGAAAAAGGCCAGATTGACGTCGTCCAGGATCACCTTCTTTTCGTGGTGCTTGGTGACGTTCATGAGGTTGAAAATGTATTCGCCTGCCATGGCGGGGACTCCTTTATGCTTTCAGGGGCTTGATGTCGTGGTAGAGAAAGGCGATCTCGGGGATCTCAAAATCGATGTGATGGTGGCCGCAGTACCAGCGGCGGAAGAGGAGCCGGCGGCGGAGGACGTCAAGCCACTGTTCGGTGGATGTGTCGAGCGGAATGCCGGCGGCGCGGTCATCGTGGTGGGATGGGGGAAGGTAGCTGAGCGGACAGGTGTGGCTGAGAACGGCGTCGACCCGCCAACCGCAGGCGTCCAAGGCGGCCTCGGTGCGGGCGCGGATTTCGGGCGTGGGCTGCTCGTCGTCGAACCACGGCCAGCGGTTGAGCAGCCGGTTGTACTTGTCCACCGAATAGGCGCCGCCGATGACGAGGCAGCGCTTGCCCTCCAGGTCGTAGACAGCCCCGTCGACGGGGTAGACGATATTGGGGTAGCGCAGGTCGGTGTAGACTTTGCCGCCGAATCCGTCGCGCAGGACCATGCCGGGTACGTGCTCCGGACGCATTTCATGGTTGCCGTGGATGCAGAAGAGGGAGATGGGCAGCTGGGCAAGGTGCTGGCGGAGGGCATTGGCCCGGGCGTCGGCGTAATAATTGATGCCGGCGTCGCCGAGGATGATCAGGGTGTCGTCACGGGTGACGCTGCGGCTGCGGCAGAAGTCGTCGACCTCGCCGAATTCGCCGTGCTTGTCACCCGTGACCCAGATCATGCCCGGTCCCCGGGATTACTCGGCCCCGTCGCTCCCGGCCGCGCTCCCGTCGGCTTCGGCCACGGTTTCCGCGTCGGCCCCGGCAGCGGCCCCGGCAGCGGCCCCTTCGGCGGTCTCGGCGTCTTCCTCCGCGGGGGCGATGGAGAAGGATGCCATGGTGACGCCCTCCTGCAGTCGGATGAAGTTGACGCCCGCTGCGGTGCGGCCGAGGACGGAGACCTCCGCGACGCGGGTGCGGACGAGAAGCCCGGCGGTGGAGAGCAGGACAAGCGTCTCGTCGCCGCGGACGGTGGCGATGCCGATGAGTTTGCCGTTGCGCTCGTTGTCGCGCGGCATGCCGATTACGCCGGAGGAGCCGCGGTGGGTGACGCGGAAGTCACCGAAGGCGGTACGCTTGCCGCGGCCGTTCTCGGAGACGAAGAGGAGCGCGCTGTCGGCGGCCTCGACGGCCATGCCGCAGACGCGGTCAGCGTCGGACTTCAGGCGCATGCCGCAGACGCCCATGGCGTTGCGTCCGACACGGCGGACCTCGTCGATGAGGAAGGCATTGACCAGACCGTCGCGGGAGGCCATGAAGACCTTGTCGCCCGGCTGGGTAAGCATGACGCGAACGATGGCATTGCCCTCGGCGATATTGATGGCGATGAGGCCGGAACGGTTGACGTTGCGGTAATCGGAGAGCGCCGTACGTTTAATCGTGCCGTCGGTCAGGGCAAAGGTGATGTCGCGGTCCTCGTCAAAGGAGCGGATTGCGAGCAATTCGACGATGTGCTCCTCCTTGGGCAGGCCGGGCAGGATGTTGCTGACGTGGGTGCCGGCCGCGGTGCGGCGGCACTCGGCGATGGCGAAGGTGCGCGCGGAGAAAACGCGGCCGCGGTCGGTGAAGAAGAGGAGCGTATCGTGCGTCATCGGGACGTAGAGACGCTCGATGAAGTCCTCCTCCTTGAGCAGGACGCCGCGCTTGCCGCGTCCGCCGCGGCGCTGAGCCTCGTACTCGGAGAGCGAGGTGCGCTTGAGATAACCGCGGTGGGAGAGGGTGATGACGCAGGGTTCGTCGGCGATAAGATCCTCAATGCCGACATCGGCCGCGTCGGATTCGAGCTGGGTGCGGCGGTCGCCTTCCTTGGTGTAGGCGGCCTTGAGCCCCTCGAGGTCGTCTTTGATGAGACCGAAGACGCGGGCGGGATTGGCCAGGATGTCGCGCAGGTCGGCGATAGAGGCGCGAAGGGCGGTCTGCTCGTCGAGCAGTTTGCCGCGTTCCAGACCGGTCAACTGGCGCAGGCGCATCTCGAGGATGGCGGAGACCTGGGCGTCGGAGAAGCCGAAGCGCCCGCAGAGGCGCGCCTTGGCCTCGTCGTTGTTGGCCGAGTCACGGATGATGTGGATGACCTCGTCGAGATTATCCTGGGCGATGAGGAGGCCGTCGACAATGTGGAGGCGCTCCTCGGCGCGGCGGAGGTCAAACTTCGCGCGGCGGGTGTGGACCTCAAAGCGGTGGTCGACGTAGCAGCGGAAGAAATCGCGCAGCGTCATGCGGCGCGGACGGCCGTGGTCAAGCGCGATCATGTTCGCGCCGAAGGTGGACTGCAGCTCGGTGTGCTTGTAGAGCTGATTGAGAATGATTTCGGCGGGATTCTTCGCGTTCTGCTTAATCTCGATGACGACGCGGATGCCGTCGCGCTTGGAGGATTCGTCGCGGATGTCGGCGATGCCCTCGATTACGCCCTCCTTGACCAGGTCGGCCATGTGGGTGACCATGACGGCCTTGTTGACCATGTACGGGATGGAGGTGATGATGATGGCCTCGCGGCGCCCCGGGGCGGCGGGCTCAATCGTCGCCTCGCCGCGGACGGTCACCGAACCGCGGCCGGTTCGGTACATGGCGGCAATGCCGGCCAGACCGCAGATCTTGGCGCCGGTGGGGAAGTCGGGACCTTTGACGAAGCGCATGAGATCGTCAATGGTGGCCTCGGGGTGGTCGACAAAATAAATGAGGCCGTCGCAGAGCTCGCGCAGATTGTGCGGGGGGATGTTGGTGGCCATGCCGACGGCAATGCCCTGGGAGCCGTTGAGCAGCAGGTTGGGCAGCTTGCTCGGAAGCACCTTGGGCTCGCGCTCTGTGCCGTCGTAGTTCGGCACGAAGTCGACCGTGTCCTTCTCGATGTCGGCCATCATCTCGCCGGCGATTTTCGCCATGCGCGACTCGGTGTAACGCATGGCCGCGGCGCCGTCGCCGTCGATGGTGCCGAAGTTGCCGTGGCCGTCGACCAACGGGACGCGCAGGCTGAACCACTGCGCCATGCGCACCAGCGTGTCGTAGATGGAAAAGTCGCCGTGGGGATGGTATTTACCCATGACGTCGCCGACGATGCGCGCCGACTTGCGGTAGGGCGAAGTGTAAAAATTCTTGTTCTCGTGCATCGTGTAGAGCACACGTCGGTGCACGGGCTTGAAACCGTCGCGGGCGTCGGGAAGGGCGCGCGCCACAATGACGCTCATGGAGTAGTCGATGTAAGAGTTCTTCATCTCCTCTTCGACATCGATTGAGGCAAGGCGGGTGTCGGCGGCCGGCGCAAGGGCGGTCTCGGCGGCCTGGGGCACGGATGTTTCGTCGTCCATCGGGGATCCTTTCAAAGGTTCATCAAGTATAGCATAATCCGCCCCCTTACGGGCACTTCCCTCCTCGCCGCCTGGCCGCGCAGCGTCCATCGTGACGCGTCATCCATCCCGACGCACAGCCTGCCGGCAGGGGTAGGACCTCGCAGACCGGCAACCCCTCCCCGCGCTCCTGGCCCTCGGCGCGTTTCCTCCCGGACATCAGTGCCATCCGACCGCGACACCGCCCAGAATCGACATCTGACCCTATAGGGTAACCTCACACCACCCTATAGGGTGATACTGTATCACCCTATAGGGTCATCAGTCATCACCCTATAGGGTAAGCTATCCGGTATTGCCCTCACCCGTGTCCGGACATCCCCGCTTTTGGGCCAGGACCCGCCCCAGTCCCGCTCCTGTCCCACCGTATTCTTTCCCGCCGCCCCATCACCGTCGGCCTCGGCGAAGCCACCAAGGCCCGCAAACTCCCCCTGCCGGCCCTCCTACGACGCACCCAAAGACGCGGTACCCCCTCTCGGCAGTGCGTCATCTCATGTACACGCTTCACGTATGCCTCATGTTTGCATATGGCTTTCCGCATATGGTACAGTGTGCCCAAAGTTACGGCGATGAAATGCGTGATATTGAATGGAGCGGAAGCACATGAGTGAGACCCGGATATATGATTGTATTGTGCCACTGGGATGCAATTGCTCTTCGGCGCTGCAGTTGCGGTTTCGAAAACTCCGTCAGTGCTCTCTGCCGTTCGATTGGCTGTACTATCAGGGCGATTGTCTTCCTGAGACTTATGTCGGAATGATTGAATCTCACTTTGCGGCTTGGCTCGAGAGAAAGAATCTTGAGGTCAAGGATACGCGCAAAGAGCCGGGAAGCGGTCGCCATTCCACTGTGACGGATCTGCAGTGCGGTATTACATTTCTTCATGATTTTCTGACTTATCCGTTGACGGATACGGAGTTGGAGACTGTCCGCGCAAAATATCAGCGGCGGATCGACCGTCTTTACGCACTGTGCGGGCATGCCGACAGGATTCTCTTTGTGATTACCGGTACAGCCGGGCAACTGAATCGTGAGAGACTCCTTGAGACTCGGCGGCGCCTGTCTGCCCTCTTCCCGCAGGCGGCCATTGATATCTTTGCGGTTATCACAGAGGCTTCGACCTTTGAAATGGTGGAGAGCCCCGAGAATGGCCTTTACCTTTCGCTGACGACGAGGAAACGGTCAACGTATGATTTGCACCATAGGCCCTGGGAGTGGTCGTGGCTGGATTCGGTCTGTTTGTCCGATGCAATGCGGGACATTCTCGGGCATGCGCCGCAGAAGCCTGCGGGCTTGTTGGACAGGTGGATTTACAAGCTTTATAAACACCTGAAAAAGACTCTGATCCGACGCGGCAGACTCCCACCGGAGTGGGACTGATATTTCGGGGCCCCCGTAAAAGTCCGTGGCAGTCAACCGAGCAAGACAGACGCTAGAAAGCAATCATGAAGGGGTAAATGTGTGTCTGGAAAAGGACGCTGGGTGACAGAAGGGGCGCGCAGCCCCTCAGGTCTGGTTGCAGTGTAGCTTCAGTCCAAGTGTCTAGTTTTGATATATACAAGAAGTCTAGTTTGAAATATACACGACAGACATTTAGGTCGATGGCCCCAGCCCCTCCCGTCTTTTGCTATACTCCGTCCGCACGCAGCGCACCACCCAGGAGTGAAATGAAAGTCCGTAATAGGGCCATTGAAGGCTTCAAGATCCCCGATTCTCGATTTTCTCGCGAAGGGCGCGGATACTCTACCTATAATGAGGTCTGCAACCGCACTGCAGGCACCTGCGCAACCATTGACCGGGCGGCGGGAGCCTCTTCGCCAAGGGTGGCATCCGAGGATTTTGTTGGCAGGCCGCCCCGCACACGCAGGGCAAGCCCGTCCACATCATCCGCGGAGCCGTCTGGGACGTCGCCGTCGATATCCGTAGAGGTCCTTCACCTCTCAGCCACTCTGTCGCGGCCAAACTCTCCGCCGACAATGGTCTTTGTCTCGACGCCCTTGTGCCAGATCCCTGTTGGTGAGTCCTCGGTGTTCCGCGGAACCTTACCGAGAAGGCCCCCGTCATCCTTTCCTCGCCGACATTGAACCTTGGGGAGGACCTTCAACCACGCTCTTTGAGGACCAATAATGATTGCTTTCACGAATAGTCCGCCGCTGGCCACCTACATTCTCTTGGCCTATCGTCAAGCAGACTTGGTCGGTAAGGCCATTGAATCTGCCTTGGCTCAGACCTATCCCAATCTCGAGATTATCATCTCCGACGACTGCTCTCCTGATGATACTTGGGAGGTTATTCAGAAGACCGTCGAGGGTTACAAGGGACCTCATAAGATCATCCTTAACCGTACTGAGCACAACGGCGGTCTCGTCGGTCACATAAACGCCCTCTTTGCCATGGCTCACGGCGAGGTCTTCATCACTGCCGGCGGCGATGACATCGCCTATCCCGATCGCGTCGCCCGAGTCATGGAAGTCTTCCGAGAACATCCCGAGGCCTCCATGGTCGGGTCGGAATATGACACCATCGACGCTCAGGGAAACCGCGGCCTTCCCAAGAACCATCGTAATACCGGCTGCGTCGTCCGTTACCCCTATGACTCGCTCGAGGCCCTCTACGACACCTTTCCCTGCTTCTGCGGCGCCGTGCTCGCCTACCGCCGCGACGTCTTCGATCGGTTCGGGCCCTTGGATCCCGCCAGTTGGGCCGAAGACATCACGCTTGGTTTTCGCGCTTCCCTCCTCGGGGAGATTTGGTGGATTGAATCACCTCTCGTCCACTATCGCATACAGGGCGGTGTCTCCACGTCTACCGTTCGGTGCATCGCTCCGGTCGTCCGCTGTGCCGTCGGGACGCTGGCGATTTATCGCCAGCTGGAGGCCGACGTCCGTCTGCTTGGACGGGATGAACGTTATGCCGCATTGCTAGCCCGGATTTCCGATGATATCGTCAGATACACGAACAACGTCCGTGCCCTGACGGCCCCGTGGCCCTGGCCCTCGATTCCTGCCGGGATCGCTTATTACCGCCATGGCAACGAGTCCCGTGGCATGCGGCGGCGAGCGCTTCTGATGTCGCTGGTGCCCCGGTTTCTCCGTCCCGGCTTCTTCCGGCTGCTTCGCTTCCGTATGGCTCGGCGGGCGTGATTCTCGCCGGGCGGGTTCCCTATAGAGAAATCATAAGATACGCCACAGAAGGGGCCTGTGGCGTGTGCCGACGGACCGATGCTTCAGACGTCTTCTCAGAGGCACTCCGCTCAGAGCGCGGGCCCTTTGCGGGGAAGCCGACAGATAACCCAAAGCCCGAAGAGCTTCAGCGTCGCGCAACCGTTGCCAAAGCGCCATACGAAGCGCCGACGTCTGTCAAACGGCGACAAATCCTTCAGTGTAACTACCTGTCCAGCTCCATCGTCGAAGCGTCTATTCCGTCCGGCAGCGACCGCATCCCGGAATCCCTTGATGGACGCATCAAGATGGTTCCAGCCCAGTGAATCCTTCAGCGACCCCAAATCGTACTCCCACCACTGAGTTGCTTCAATCTCGCGGATCTGATCCGCTGAACGCATTCGAATCAGTCTGGCCGGAATTCCTCCGGCGATGGCACAGGGCGGGACATCTTTGGTGACGACGGCACCGGCCCCGATTATGGCCCCGCGCCCGACCGTTATACCGCCCATGATAATCACGCGACTTCCAATCCAGACATCGTGACCGAGAATGACAGGTCCATCACAGGTCGTGTGGGGGCGCAATGCAGCTTTGGTCTTCCAGTATGGCAGATGGGTTATAGGGGACGTCGTCAGACAAGTCAGGGGATATATCAGCGGCGAGAATGTCATCCTCGCGTTCGGAAAATGTCAATGCGCCTACGCTCAGAGGCGTAGACGCATTTCGGATGGCGAGTGACGGATGTGAGAATTGCTAAAGAACGCTGAGGAGGGGGCGTTGCTGTGGAGAGAGGAATGTGCTATCGTTGCGCTGTCATGCGAAGATGCGGGCTGTGCGTTCGGTAATGCTCAGTCTTTGCTGGGTAATGGATAGCGCACCGATTGAATCGAAGGTGCATGAGAAATGCGATGCGCCCTTGTGGGCAGAGCAATTTTCACGGAAAGGAGCCTGAGACAATGGCGGTGGAGAGAACACGAGGCGTTGCGATCGAACCCATCGGAAAGCCCTATGGCAAGACGGTCGGTGTGGCGATTTTGGGGTTCAAGGCTCTGGAGACGACGCGCAATACGCTCGAAAACCACCTGGCCCATGGGTTGTACGGACTCGTTGATGACGCGGTCATCTGCTATCAGTCTGTGCGCGATGAGGATCGGGCGTTGGCCGAGGGACTCGGCGTCCGGGCTGTCGGACGCTCTGAGAATCTTGGCATCCAGAGCGGGTTCCGTTGGGCTTGGGAGTGTCTGGATACCGATTACACGCTGATTCTGGAAAATGACATCCCCGTCTGCGTTTCCCCGGAGTCGATGCGCGTCCAGCTGGAGACGTCGCTTCGGCTGTTGGAAGAGGGCAAGGTCGATCTCGTGCGTCTGCGCAACCGCTTCAATCCCGGGGAGCAGAACCGCTTTGCCTCGATGTATTCCCGCTTTTGGCCCCTCCGTGACATTGATCCGCGGTGGCATGATACGGAGGTGTTGGACCGGTCTCCGGCGTGGAAGAAGGCCCTTCGCCGTCTGCTCCGTCCCGGAAAAGCCACACGATGGTGCGGACGGAGTCCCTACATCGAGCGTCGTCCGGACCTTCTCTTTCCCCGTTATATCCGGCGGATTGAAGAGGATTTCTTTTGTGTCGACAGCTGGGTCCTGCCGTGGACAAACCAGTGCACGCTGATTTCGAAGACCCTCTTCGGGCGGCTGCTGGATTACGCCGATGCCCATCCGTCACGGCATATCCACAATTCCGCAGGGAACAAGATGCAGACGCTTGAGACGCCTCTGAACTGTCTTTGGTGGCGGCGTCAGCATTTTCGGATCGGCTTGCCGGAAGGCGTCTTTACACATGTGCGGAAGGATCGTTAGTTCATGACAGCCCATGTGCCTAATTATGAATTGCGGTGCCGCTTGTTGACGGGAGGCATGCTGGCCGTCGCAATCGTGGCCGCGTGGCTGTGCATGGTGGGCTTTTGGGCCGTCGGAGGATGCGTCGCGATTCTGCTGATTGTTGCGGTGATCGGCATTTCTTCGCAGTGGGCTTTTTGGCGTCCCCGTATCAGCGGCGGGCGCCCACGGATTTTGATGCTGCATTCGGTCAACGAGCGGATCATGGAGCCCATCGCGCCGAATAATTCCATTCGTCCTGCTGAGCTGGAGTCCCTGATAGCCGGGTTGCTGTGCGCGGGATATGTGTTCAGAACGTTACGCGATGCGATGGAGCAACCGGGACGGCGGGTTGTTGTGTTGACGTTTGATGATGGGTTTGAGGACAATTTCACGCAATTGTTGCCGATTCTAAAGAGGTTTGAGGTGCCTGCAACGCTCTTCGTAACGGATCGCCGGGGAGAGGATTTCCTGAGTGATGACCAGATTCGGAATTTGGCCGCGTCCGGTTTAATTGAAATCGGTGGGCATACCGTCAGTCATGCGTCGCTGACGGAGCTGGATGAGCAGACGTTGGTCCGTGAGCTTGGCGAAAACCGGGCCACGCTGCAACGACTGTCTGGACAGAAAGTCGTGAGTTTCGCTTATCCCAGGGGATTCTATGGCGAGCGGGACCGTAATGCGGTTGAGGCGGTAGGGTATCGGTATGCCGTGACGACAAAGAAACGCCTTCCCCCGGGAGACTGTTTGCAACTGCCGCGCCAAATCATTCCGCGCGGCCTGACCTCGTTCAGGCAGTACTTGATTGCCACACGTGGTCGGGCGAAGCTTTGAACAACCGACAGACGGTAACATGATTACTATTCACCGACCCGAGATCAGTGTCGTCGGGAAACGGGCGCGCCTGAGTGCCAGAATCGACGAAGACGGCCTCGTAAAGACGCTGTGGTACGAGGTTGACCGGGCTTATGCCGACGGGTTGAACCCAAGGAGTGATGCTTTTGTGGTGGCGTTGCTCTATTGGGCCATGGTGTACCATCATGACATTACCTGCGAGGCGCCACTGACAGAGCGGTTGCATTTCCAGCTGCAGGAAGAGCTGTGTCCTGTGCTGGCAGCGCATAGTACACGGCTCCGGGCGCCTCGGATTTTAGCCCCTTTGGAGCACGCGCCCTTGCCGACAAAGGGCGCTGTCGGTACCGGGTGCAGCGGCGGCATCGATTCCTTTCATGTAATCGTCAATCATCTGAATTCCCCTTGGCCCTCGCTTAAGCTGACTCATTTGGCGACCTTCTCCGTCGGTCATGTGTATGAACATACGGACAGCTTGGAAACGCTGAAAATCGTTTCGGCGGCAGAAGAGCGTGCCAGGCATGTTGCGGAGGAACTGGGACTCGGATGCGTGAATGTCCGCTCGAATTACAATGAGGAGTTCCCGCAGACTCTGATTTACATGGCGCCGTACGCCGACATGGCCTGCGTTCATGCCCTAGGCGCTCTCTTCGGTTCCTATTTCTACGCGTCGCAAGGGGATTGCCGCTTCGGCGTTGGCCACCGCGAATGCAAGAGTCACGCGGATTATGACGTGTTTTCCCTGCCGAATTTCTCCACGCCGCCGCTGACGCTGTATTCTGAGGGGCCTGGCACGATGCGCTGGAGCAAGGTGCGTCAGGTCGCTGAACTTCCGGTCGCGCGGCGGCTTCTGAATGTCTGCTGCTAGGAGTTGCGCAACTGCGGGAGCGGTGACGGCCATGCCAACAGAAACTGCGGCCGTTGCGACAAATGCCAGAGGACGTTGCTGGACTTGGATGCGCTCGGATTGTTGAATTGCTTTTCCGATGTCTTCGACTTGGACGAGTATCGGATTCATGGGCGTCGCCTGGCGTTGCGTTACCTCTTGAAGCGGCATCTTGGCGGTGATGACTTCGTCCGATTCGCATGGTCCAAACTCAGGGGGGACATTCGGTTCTCCGATTGGTGGGTTAATCGCAAAGCCGTGCTGCGGGCCTTTCGGAGTTGATCTCGTAGGAAGTTGGGCATCATGCGTGTGCCACGTTTCAAGGACCCCCGTATCGGAACCGGAAAATGAAGATTGGACTGCTCACTTTCCACCGACAGCTGAATTATGGGGGCGTGCTTCAGGCATTGGCGTTGCGTGACACGTTAGCTGAACTGTCTTCCGACGAAGTCGAAACCATCGATTTGTGGATGAATCCGCGTGACACGCCACTGTTGGGGAAAGTCCGCAATCCCAACCTTCCGCTTTATGCACGGTTGCGTAATTGGTGGCGGGCCCGCCGGAGACCCTTCGGGCGTAAGGCTTTCGAGTTGCGCCGTGAGAAGACCATTCGTCTGCTCCACGGCCGTCTTCATCTCTCCGCCGAACAGTATCGGACTTCCGAAGACTTGCGGCGGTTGCCTGCTTATGAGACGGTTGTCGTCGGCAGCGATCAGGTCTGGAATTATGATCTCGTCAGAGCCTTCCCAACCAATCCTTGGCTGACGGCCGAATTCCCTGAGGGACAAGACAGGATTGCCTACGCCGCGAGTTTCGGTGTCACGGAGCTGCCGCCGGAGCTCTTGGAGGCTTACCGTGACGGAATGAGGCGGTTCCGTGGAATTACCATTCGTGAAGCCTCAGGCTGCGAGCTCTTCCGGCAGGTCATGGGGGCGGATGCTGCCAGATGGCCGGAGGGGGCGTTTCCGGTGTTGGATCCGACGCTTCTGCGGACGGAAGATGCTTGGCGGAAGGAAATCGAGGGACGGGGCAGGACGGAGAGTATCTGCTGTGCTATTGGCTGGATGGCCTCACCCCGGAGCGACTTCGCTGGATGGAACGTGTCAGCCGTCATTATGGTCAGGCGATTGTGTTGCTAATCAGTGGGCCGATGCAGTGGATGCCGGAGAATGTACCTTGGCTGAAGGTGCGTTTCGATGCCGATCCGTTGGATTTTGTGGCGCTGATTGCCGGCGCATCAGGCATTATCACGGACTCGTTCCACGGGCTTCAGTTCTCGTCGCTCTTCCGGCGGCGGATATCCATTTTCTTGGGGAGAGACAGAACCGGCATATCCGCGACGTCCAGATTTTATGATTTCTGCTCACGCTACGGAGTGTCTGAGGCCTGTAAGGACATTAACCGTATTTACGATTCTCCGGAAGTCGGTTTCGTAGATCTCTCACGTCTCAATTGGGCCCTTTTCTCCGAGGACCGGAATTCGTCCTTGGACAGGCTGAAGCAGATGCTGATTACCCGATAATTGGCAGGTGAAGAAATCACGGGCGGCTATCCGATGGATGTGCCGCCCGCGGTGTTCCAGCCTGTCTCTTTTGTTATTCGTGCCACTCGTCCATAATCCACGGGGTGGGGAGGCAACGGCGGTGGAGTTTCTTGGCTTTGAAGCCGGCGGCGGCGGTTTCGGGATCGGGAGTGCCGTGAAAGACGACGATGCTGGTCTTGGGACGGCGGGGGGTGAGCAAGAGATTGAAGGGGAAGAGCGGAATGCAGGAGCGCTTGAAGCTGCAGATCCATTCTTCGGGCCACCAGTGGACCTCCTTCATGGCATGGGTCATGAAGGCCTGTTCGGTGGTATAGAGGTCGTGGTTGACGGCATCCTTCATTTCGCGGACGAAGGTTTCGTAGATGTAGTTGCTCTTGCCGGCCTCAAAGCGGAAGCAGGAGGAGTTGCCGATATTCGGGCGCTTGCGGAAGAGCTGCTTGCGGCGCTCGATCCAGTTGTGGATGATGCAGTTTTTGCCCGGCAGGTAGTCGAAGAAGCAGTCGATGTCGCCCTGAATGACGACGTCGAGGTCGAGGAAGAGGGTGGGGCCCTGCAGATTGGCCAAGCCGTCCTTGAAGACGAGGAGCTTGACGAAGATATCCGGCCAGCGATGGAAGATCTCGGGATTGGGGTTCTCCGGGAAGGGTTGCGCATCGATGCCCTCCTTCAGGCCGGTGGGGTCATCGGTGATGCAGACGAAGCGGAAGGGCCGATGGAGGTGGCGCTTGACGGAGGCGTAGAGGATGTTGACATAGTTCGCGGGATATCGGGTGCCCCATTTAAGGCAGATGACATTGACCGAATCACTCATGGCTTGCTCCTAACCTTTGTGTTATCGGGCATTCAGGCCCTGCCCGCTGGCAATCAATTTACCAAAAGCAGAGCAAAAGGGGCAAACGGCTTAGGACGACGCGTGATGTGTGAATCGTCCAAGATGTAATTGCGCACCTGTAAAACCGAAGAGAGGGAAGAAGGCTGGCCGGACATTGGCCATATTCTCACGCAGCTTCCGTTTTGCCCCAAGGCTATTCACTTCGACAACGGTGCGGAGTTCATAAACCGCTCCCTCTTCAGTCATCTCCAGACCCACTCTCCGGATACTCGGATAACGCGTTTCAGGCCAGGAAGATGCAAAGACAACAACCGTATCGAACAGAAAAGCGGGGCCATCATCCGGGCTCTGTTCGGAGACCTTTGCTTTGATGATTACTCCCAGCTTGATGCCCTTACGGAACTTTGCGATCAATGGAGCTTGCTTTACACATGACCATTCCATGCCGACGGCAAATATCCAAAAAGCAGCGAGCCGACGCCAAAGGCATCGCCTATATAGGATGCTTCGAACTCCCTTTGGCACCATGGCAACGAGTCAACCAAATCACACCTCAGCTCCCATACAAAGCCATTAATGTGATACTCCTTTGTCGTGAGTGCGAGAAAACGCCTAAACGCCTTTATTCGATGCAGGAATCGCAACGTCTTAGGGGGCGGAGGCAATGGCCCCCCCCCCCCCCCCCCCCCCCCCCCCCCCCCCCCCCCCCCCCCCCCCCCCCCCCCCCCCCCCCCCCCCCCCCC